>CAZEBV010000168.1:0-4873 GCA_964510695.1 uncultured bacterium | reverse complement strand
AATACAGCGTGCCCGAACGAGAACTGGAGGCGGCGGTCCAGTGGACACTGTCTCAGCTGGAAGCCGGGGTTCCGCCCCATCGAATCGGCCTTTTTCTGGCGGATAACCAGGGAAATGGGACCCTGATTACCCGCCTCAGGGAAGCCGCCAGCAGGATCGAACTGGAGTCGCTCCCGTTAAACCTGGCGGGCGGTCTCCCCCTGGGGGAACTGCCGCGTGGTTCCACGATGCTTCTGTTGGTGCGTGCCCTGACGCATTTCCTTCGCCAGGAGGAAATGATTCAGCTGCTCCCCCAGATCGAAGCTTCTCCGGAGGATGCGTCCGCCCCGGGATTGTCCGCCGCCGAGTGGAGACAACTGGTGTACGAAGCCGGGATGGTCGGGGGGAGCCGGTCCCGTCCGGCGGATTGTGGCCGCTGGGTAGACGATTTCGACACCCGGATTGAACACCTGCGAACAAAGATCGAGGCCCTCGAAGAGGGTTCCGGGGAGGACCGCCGTGTCCCCCGGGAACCACAAACCCTGCGACGCTGGCTCAAGGCGCTGGAGCAGCACCGTGAACCGGTGAAGGAACTCGTCGAGGTCGCTCAACGACTGTTCCCCGGCCGGGGGACGAACCCCCCCCTGAACCTGGGAGAGCTCTGGGATCGGTTGCGTAATTTTACCTCGCGGTACCTCCCGTTGAAGTTCCGGAACCTGAATTTTTTCGATCAGCTGGAGGAACAGTTCCGGGATCGGCTGCCCGGCGTCGCCGCCCGCGAAATTCACGGGCGAAAAGCCCTGAAATTGCTGAGGAACTTCCTGGGGGAGATCCGTCTGGCCCACCCGGACAGCGAAACGGGCGGAGTCTTCGTGGGACCGCTCCGTGAAGGAAATCTGAACCGGTTCCGGGTGGTGCGAGTGATCGGACTGGCGGAAAACTCCCTTCCGGACATGCCTCGTGAGAACCCCATTCTCCCCGACCGGTTACGGAGAAGCCTGAACCGTCGACTTCCCGGCTCCAACCGCCAGGGACTGACGCTGAGCAGCGCCACGTCGAAGGATCAACTGCGACGTCTCTATCACCTGCTGCACTCGGTGGATACGCAGGTGGTGTTCAGCACCGCTCGGGAGGATCGGGACGGAACGCGTCGAGGGTTCTCCAGCCTGTACATTGACCTTGTGCTCGCGGGGAACCTCAGCCGGGAGATGGTGCCCGGGGAAAACACCATCCACACCCTCATGAAGCGGGGAAGGGAGCGACAGAACAGCCGACCCCTCCCGATCCACCCCGTACAGCAGGTGGAAGTCCCACCGGAAGAAGACCGCGTGCGGGTGCCGGCCGATTGGACCGACGGTCAGGGCGGCGGTTTCGATCTTCGCCGGACCGTGCGTCTTCTCGACGACGCCGAAAACGTGGAGGTGTTCGCCGATCTGGACGGGTCGCTTTCGGGGCCACTCCCGCCCGAACTCTTCAACGGCCTTACGGATCGACGTCCCCTCAGCGCCTCGGCCTCAGGGCGGTTCGTCCAGTGTCCCCACTGGTTCATGATGGAACGGTTGCTCGGATTTGAGGAACCGCCGGATCCCCCCCCGGTCTCGGAGTTCTCGCCGCTTCACTTCGGTTCCCTGGTGCACCGGACAGCCGAGCGGCTGTACGAACGGATTCGGCGGTCGGAGGGCAACGAGGAGGAAATGCGAAGGACGCTGAAGGAGGTGGTCGACGAACAGTTCGAGCGCATGCTCGAGGAGTACACCCTGTTGGGGGAGGACGCCCGGCAGCGCGAGCAACAGCGTCTGCTTGGGTTCATGGAAAATCTTCTCGAGCTCGATCGTCACCGCCTGAATCGAAAATTTGAGCTGGAACGGCGGTTTGAGGCAAGCGGACCGGGCGGACTTCGAATGATGGGATTTCTCGATCGGGTCGAGATCGACGAACAGGGTCGCAGCTACATCCGTGATCTGAAGTCCGGAAAAGCCGTTCGCGACCCGGAAATACGACCCGACCAGGACCTCCAGCTTGGATTCTACCGGGAGCTGCTTCGCCGTTCGGAGGAGGGACGCGGGGAGGTCGAGGAAGTCTCCTACCTGTACCCGTCCACTCCCTGGTATCCCGAGCGGCGTTTCCGGCGCGGTGGCGGCGAGGATTTTTCCCTGGAACGGCTTGCCGATCGAACCTCCGGGTGGCTTGAGATGATGGCGGATCTGCTTGAATCCCGAAACTTCCCCCGGACCGAGGACGAGGAGGACTGTCGCTACTGCCCCTTCAAGCCGGTCTGCGGGAAACGCGCCCAGAAGCGCTCCGCCGCCAAACTTCGGCGCAGCGAGGCGGATTGGGCCCGGAGGTTCCTCGGGCGGAAGCAGGTTTCGGACTGATGGATCGGGCGCCACTTCCGGATCAGGAGGTACGGGACGAACTCGTCAAGAGCCGCCGCAACGTATTTATCGACGCCGGCGCCGGTACCGGAAAGACGTACACGATCGTGGAACGTCTGCTTGAGCTGGTGGCTCCCGAGGATCCCGATACCCCGCGGATCGAGATGGAGAAGGTGGCCGCGATCACGTTCACTCGCCGGGCCGCCGGCGAGTTAAAAACACGGCTTCGTTCCCGTTGCCTGGACAAGCTGAGGGAAACTTCTCGAAACGAGGACCCCCGCCGACGGGATCGCTTACAACAGGTGCTGGAACGGCTCTCGAGCGGCTTCGTCGGGACCATCCATTCCTTCGCCGACCGGATGCTGAGCCAGCGTCCGGTGGAAAGCAGCCTTTCCCCGAGTTATCGAATCGCCGAAGACACCGAACAACTCGTGGAGCGGACGTACGGGGCCCTGATGGGGGGAATCCGACGACAGGCACTGGAGGACGAATTCCACGAGCCCCCGGATCTGGACCTCGACGAGGTCGGGACCACGTTGCAGCTTCTTCTCGACGCCGGTGTGCCCGAGGAGGATCGCGGGGATGGGTATCAGCGGAGCTTCGGCCTCGAGAGCCTGGTCCGCTCCTGGATTGAAAGCCGGGAACTTTCCGAGCCGACCATTCCGAAGGCGGTCGACGTCTCCGCCATCCACCGGGCCCTCCGGGACGGACTCGATCAACTGACCCGTTTACCCACCGACGCCGATCAACCGTCCGGGGTTCGCTTCCTGACCCGGGAGGTTCTCCCCGCCTTCAAACACGCCCTGCGGCAGGATTCCCCCCCCGAGTTGTTCCGGATACTGAATCGCGTCTACGCCAAACCGCCCCTGGCCAAAAGCGGACGGTACGGCAACCTGAGCGCGGGGGATTTCGAGCACGATCGAGCCAAGGGAATGCAGGCGAGTCTATCCGAGACCTCGGACGGGAAGATCCTGAAGACGAACGATTACTGCCGGGTCGAACCCACCTATCGAGAGCGGATTATCCAGCCCCTCCGACGATGGATGTCCCACCAGCTCGTTCCGGTTCGGAAGGCCGTGATTGAACTTTACGAACAGGTCAAACAGGAACAGGGGGTGGTGGATCAGACCGATCTCCTGATCAAGCTACGGAATTTACTTCGCGACAACAAGGACGTGCGAGACGACCTGAAGGAGCGGTACGACCATATCCTGGTGGATGAATTTCAGGACACCGACCCCCTTCAGTGTGAGATCGTCTTCTTCCTTTCCGAGGCCCCCGACACCACCCCGGCCGATTCCTGGTCTCGTGTCGAGCTGGAAAAGGGAGCCCTGACGGTGGTGGGCGATCCGAAGCAGAGTATCTACCGGTTTCGCCGTGCCGATATACAGACCTTCGCCAGCGCCGCCGCCCGCCTCAAGGATCAGGGCGCCCTGGTGGGTACCCTGCGCACGAACTTCCGAAGTGTTCCCGGCTTGATCGAGGTGTACAACCGCTGCTTCGGGGATTTCCTGGGGCGGTCCGATAGCTCCCGTTCAATCGCTTACAACCACTAACCCGGGGAGGCCCTGTACGAGGACGTGGTGGCCTGTCCCTGGTTTCGCCGCCGCGACGACCAGGAGCCGCTGCAGCTGCTTCGGTACAACGCCCGCGATCAAAGAAAAGCCGACAGCATCGAACGTGAGGCCCGCATGGTGGCCGATCACGTGGAGTGGTTGACCGGGGGCGGCGAGGATCCCCACAAAAGGATCCGTGACCCGTCGAGTCCCCTGGAGGACCCGTCCACCCGACCGTGTCGCCTTTCCGACGTGGCGATCCTGGGTCGCTCCACGCGTTATTTTGACGTGTACCTGCGCGCCTTTTCCCGGCGGGGAATCCCCTGCACCGTGGCCGGGGGTTCGACCTTTCTCGACGACGACGCGGTCAAACAGTTCATACTGGCGCTGCGGGCCCTCGCCGATCCGTCGGATGGGATCGCCCAGGCCGCGCTACGCCGCCCTCCGTTCTTCGGGGTTGACTACGCCGATTTATTGACCGGAGAAATGGAGGGTTCACGGGAAGACGAGTTGGAGGATCGAATCGCTCGACGCAGGGAGGTGGAGTCTTTCTGCGAGCAGCTTCGTTCACGGCGCCGGAACCGTCCTCCCCTGGAGACGGCACTGGCTCTGATCGAACGGTCCCTTTGTTCGAAGTACTACGTCGCCCGGCGGACCGGACGACTCACCCTGGTCAGTTTGTACCACGTCGCCGCCTGGCTCGATCGAATTTCCCGCCGGCGGGGGCTCGATTACGACGGGGCCACGGATCGGCTTCGGGGCTGGCTGACCGACCCCCCCGACATCAACGCCCCGGCTCCGCTGGACGAGGACGCGGTGCGTCTGATGACGACCTACCAGGCCAAGGGGCTTGAGTACCCGGTGGTGGTCCTGTTTGACGGGCGAAGCACGCTCAAACGCCCCGGCCGCATGCCCTACAAGCAGGGTGCTTCGGGCCAGCAGTGTTTCTTTGACCTGAACGGA
>CAZEBV010000167.1:0-4894 GCA_964510695.1 uncultured bacterium | reverse complement strand
GGCCTCCTGACGGGCATCCGACTCCATTTCCTCCCGGCTGATGTCCTGCTCATCGAGGAAGTCCGAGAAGTCCCGTCCCCTCGATTCCACCTGACGTTCGTAGTCCTCGACGATGTTTTCGGTCTCCTGTTCAAGGACGGAATCGGGCAGGGGGAAATCGTAGTGGTCGATCAGGTAATCGTAGACCTGTTCCGTGCGTTCTCGGTTCGCCTGCTCCTCCTCGGCCTCGGAGAGGCGGTCACGAACGGTCCGGCGCAGTTCCTCCGGTGAATCGACGCCCATCTCCTCCAGGAACGCCTCGTCGTCCAGCTCCGGTTTACGCTCCTCCTGGATCTCCCGGACGGTCACCTCGAACTGAAGCGTGGACCCGGCCAGGTTGTCGTCCACGAAATCCTCCGGAAACGTGGCCTCGATCCGGCGGGTGTCCTCCTCCGAGGCGCCGATCAGCCCCTCCTCGACCTCCTCCAGGAACCGCCCGCTCCCCACCTCGACCACCTGCTCCTCGCCGGCGGTGCCGTCGACCGGCTGTCCGCTTTCGTCGAAGCCCTGGAAATCGATCTCGACGAAGTCCCCCTCTTCGACCGGCCGGGCGATCGGAACGGGTTCCAGCGAGGCCTGACTCGAACGGAGACGATCGATGTGTTCCTCCACCTGATCCTCGTCCGTTTCGGACGCACCTTCCTCGAGGGGGATCCCCACGTAATCGTCGCGGCTGACGTCCAGCTCGGGACGGACTTCAACCCGGGCCTCCAGCCGGAAGCTTCCGTTCATCTGGAGGTCCTCGATCATCGGGTTCTCCACGGGTCGAAGGTCATGTTCGTCGTAGACGGTCCGGCAGGCAAGGGGGACCAGACGCTGCGCCAGCCCCTGGCGGACCCGCTCCTCGAACTGGTTCTCGATCAGGGAATCGGGGACGTTCCCCTTCCGAAACCCGGGGACGTCCACTGACTGCTTGAGCTCGTTGATGACCTGCTTGCGCTCCTGATCCACGTCCTCCTCGGGAACCTCCACGGTGAACGTCACCGAACAGGGATCTTCACGGGAAACGTCGATCGTCCAGTCTTCGTCCATGGCTTCGTCCTCCTCGGGTACCGTGGAACACGGGTTCGGCGGAGTCGAATCGGAAGCGGCCAGAATGGTGCGAGGGGCGGGAGTCGAACCCGCACGCCGTTAGGCACAGGATCCTAAATCCTGCGCGTCTGCCAGTTCCGCCACCCTCGCCCCGTGACAACCATCATCGTCGGGGATCCGCATGGGCTGAAGGCCTCGAATCGACGATCCAGACCCGCCCGGAACCAGCAGCACGACGGGAGGACAAGTGTATCTCCGACCGCGGTGGATCACAACGCGCCCCCCTCGCCGCGGGGCGCCGATGCGTTCCCTCGAGGCCCGGGTCCGCTACTCCCGGTTCCCGGCGTTCGACCGGGCTTCCCCGTCGGCGTTGTCCCCGGTCGGGATCCATTCCAGAACGCGTGCGAACGCCTGAAGACGGGTCAGACGGCGGTGGGAGGTTTCGGAGGCCAGGCTGACCCGCGGGGGCTCGCGGCTCCATCGAAGGTTGTTCACCCGGAATCCAAGCCCCCGCTGCCCGTCCGGCCGCGGGGGACGAGCGTCCACGCTGAACCGGGAGGGAAGCCCGTCCCTGAAACGCCACTCGAGGGTCCCCAGCCTCCTCGTGCCCCCCATCCAGCGGCTTCGGATCGATATCGTCCCGCCGCGGGTGTAACGTCGACCGTGGGTGAAATCAAGCCTGAACCATTCCACCCCCTCGAACCCGGGGGTCTCGAGGTGAACGCGGCGCACGCGGGTGTCCCGGTAGGTGAACGTCATCCCGGCCGCGCGCCGACCGTCCAGGTCCGTCTCGAACCGTTCGAACCGACGGCGCCTGTGCGGGTCACGGTAGGTCACGACGTGGCGGACCCGCCGCTCCCGGGAGCGGTAGGTGCTTCCCACCACCGCGTGGGGAGACCCGGACGACACGTACAGCGTCAGCTCCCGGGAGGAACCCCTCCGCCATCGGTTCCGGACGACCGGTCGGCCCCTCCATCGTGTTCGCACCGCCGTGTCCCGCCGCCACGACCCCACGTCGACGGCCACCCCGGTGTCGGGGTTCAGCCCGGATTCGAAATAGGCCCGGCGGGCGGGGAACAGCAGCTGCACCGTGTCCCCCCGATACTGGAGGACCACGGTTTCCCCGTCCTTTTCCCGCTGGATTTGCCCCCGAACCCGGCCCGTGCGCGGGCCGCGAATCCCGTGAACCGCCCGCAGCTGCACCGTGATCCGGTCCACCGGGAGCGGGATGGGACCCTCGTCCCCGAACCGGGCGTCCAACAGCCCGTCGTACCGAAGGGTTCGGGCGGCGTTCATGTTGTCGTACACGGCCGGCATGTTGAGACTGCGCGTCAGGGAGCGGGAGAAATGATCGGCGGCGGCTTCGAGCACATCGTCGGCTCGATCGCGGGGTACGGGCCGCTCCTCGACGTCGGGGCCGCCGGGGGTCCACCATCGAAACCGTCGGACCAGCCGATCCCCGTAAAAGAAGTAAGCGGCTCCCCCCGCGAGCAGAACGAAGACGGCCAGGAGGATTCCGGCACGCCGGTTCACCGCAGGGTCACCACGAGGACAGAAGGGAACGGACGCCGGAGGAACACGCCGGGATGGCCGCTAGCTTCCCGTAATTTCCCAGTTCTCCTGGATGGCCCGGATGTTCCTTCGCACGCGTTCGTCCTCCGCGTGCTCGTCCAGTGCTTCCTTGAGGATGGAGAGGGCCCGCTGGAAATGCCCCTGTTCGATTTCAACGCGCGCGTAATCCAGCCGGACCTCGAGGTCCTCCGGGTCGCACTGAAGGGCCCAGTCCAAAAACCGTCGGGCGGGAGCATAGCCCTCGCACCGGTAAACGGCCCGTCCGAGAAGATGGTAGTAATCGGCGCATTCGAGCTCCTCCTCGACGGCTTTGAGCCCTTCGTTCGCCGCGTCCCGCCACTCCTCCCGACGGAGGTGAACCGACGCCTTCAGGTATCGGTAGTGGGGGTTGGTCGGGGCTCGCTTGATGGCTCGACGGGCGTGGTCCATGGCCCAGAACAGGTTGTCGTCCTCGAGGTAAACTTCGGCGAGGCCCGCGTTGGCCCGTTCCACCCACTCGGCCTCACGGGTGATCTGAAGGATTTTCTGAAACCGGGATCGAGCGTCCTCGAGCGCACCGTCCTCCAGGTTTCGGTAACCCTCCCGGTAGAGCCAATCGAGCACCTTGATTGTGGACAAGAAAAGCACTCCGACCCGCGAAATCCCGTCATGAACGAGCAGATATAACCTACCAGAGGGCCGAGTACGGTGTCAATTTTCGGCGGTTCGACCGTCCGCGGACCGATCCCCCCCTAACACGTCCTTCACCATTGCCCCCGGGTCCGTGAACGGCCGCCCGAAGGACCGGACCCGAAACGTGGGTTCCTCGGACCAGGCTCCGAGGGGATGGGACCCCGAGAGGAGTTCGTCGCGAACGGCCTCGAGACGGTCCCGAACCTCGGCTTCCCCGATGGTGTCGTACCCGACGAACGTGGCCCCGTGACTCCGCGTGTACCGATCCGGGCTCTGCTCCCCCTGGATCCGTGCGGCCACCCCGTTCAACCACCGAACGGCCCGTTCCCGTCCCCGGGCCTCGCAGAGGCGCGCCCAGCCGGGGATCCTGAAGGACCACAGGACGATCCCCTCCAGGGATTCGGCCTCGAGGGCCAGGGTCAGGCCCCGTTCCCAGGCCTCGAAGCGGGGACAGTCCACGAGCGGATCACGCCGGGCACGTTCGCGCAGGTCGCGCTGACGGTGAAGCAGCTGAACCCGCCGGGCCAGAAGGGGGGCTCCCCTCTCGAGCTGATCCCACCCCGATGCGTCCTCCTCGGCCGGGAAACAGCACAGCATGCCCAGAAGCTTCTGGCCCTCCCCCCGCACCGGGACGACCCGCATGCCCGATGCCTCGGGGGGAGGTTCGTAGTCGGCGAAGCGGGAAACGTCGGGCAGGGAGACCCACCAGCGGTGATCGGCGTCACGAATCGCTCGTGTAAGAGCGTGGTCGAAGCCCAGCCGTTCGGTCGGACGATTCGGTCCGATGTAGTGACGGAGGTCGAACGCCTCGTTCCCCCGCCAGTACAGGCCCGCCCCCCGGACCGGAAACCGCTCCTTCAGGGTCTCAACCACGGATCGCGTTCCGGCCTCGAAGCCCTCCGCCTCGGGAATGCCGAGCAGCGCCAGGAGTTCATCCGACCGTTCCCGCTGGATCCGCAGACGCTCCATGCGGTATCCCGTGCTCAGGGCGGTTCCGAGGTGATCGAGGAAAAACGCCAGCATCTGCTCCTCGGCGGCCGTGAAAAACCCCTCCTCGGGGTGGTCCAGGCAGACGATCCCCACCCGTCCCTCCTCGGTGTCGAGAGGACCCGCCATGAAGGACTTCACGTCCGGCGGGGCGAACTGGCCGCCCCGCCGTCCGTCCAGCCGCTGGTTCCGGATGTTTCGCGCGCGGAGGATCTCCCCGCGATCCTCGATCCATTCGGCCGCCTTCCGGTAGAGCAGCCGGCGCTGGTCCAGGACCGTGTCGTCCTCGGGCTGGTCCGTCCGATACAGCTCGATCCGTTCGGCCGGGAGATAATCCCCGATCAGTTCGAGAGCCCGGTGGATCAGCCCCTCGAAGCGCTGTTCCCCGTGGGCGTGAAGGTCGTTGATCTCCTCGATCAACCGGTATTGTTCCTGGCTTCGTTCCATCTGGCGGACCCGGTAGTCGAGGCACATGAGCTGCTCGACGTCCTCCTGGAAGGCTTCGAGGAGCTCATCGTCCTCCCCGGGTTGTCGGGTCCACTCCAGCACGAGAACCCCGATGAAGTCCTCCTCGTGCCGGACGGGATACATG
>CAZEBV010000166.1:0-4934 GCA_964510695.1 uncultured bacterium | reverse complement strand
GGTCAGGCGCCGTCCCCCGGCATCGAGGACGGCCAGACGTTCCCCCTCCATCGCCCGGAGGGTTCCGGTGAGGTACTCGGCGGCATCGACCTCCACGGTGGCGGTTCCCGAGGTGCTCAGGCTCCGAACGTGCGACTGAAGCACCGTGATTTTCCCCGCGTAATCGGTTTCCAGGGTGACGTTTCCGTCCTCGATCCGGGAGAGATGGCCGGTGAGCCGTTCACCGCTGCGAAGGTGCACGGTGTCCGCCCCCCGGACCGGGGAGGCGGCCAGAAGGACGACGAGCAAAATCCACCCGCGGCGAACCATGGCGGCACTCCGGGAAAAGAGTCGGGTCGATCACGGCGGGACGAGAACGGCCTTCAACGATTTTAACAGGTCCGCGTCGATCGGTGTGCCCGAACGAGCCCGTCGGGGACGACGCCCGGCGGGCGGCCCTGTGGAGGCTATCCTTGACCCGGGTTCGAAGAGGCTATATTTACCGTTTCCAGGGAGGGATGATCCAGTGTGGCAGGAATTCAAGTCGTTCGCGGTGCGGGGCAGCATGATGGACATGGCGATCGGGATTATCGTGGGGAGTGCTTTCAGCGGGATCGTGGATTCGCTGGTTCGGGACGTGATCATGCCTCCGATCGGTCTTCTCGTCGGTCACGTTGACGCTTCCGAGCTTTACGTGAACCTTTCCGGGCAAAGCTACCCGTCGCTGGCAGAGGCCCGGGCGGCGGGGGCGCCCACGATCAATTACGGTCAATTTCTCAACGCGACCCTGGATTTCGTGATTGTCGCCGCCGTTGTTTTCCTGCTGGTCCGGGGACTGAACCGGCTTCACCGTAAAGAGGAGCCCCCCTCTCCGGAGGCCCGTTCGTGTCCTCACTGTCTCTCCTCGGTTCCCCGGGCGGCGACGCGGTGTCCCCACTGTACCTCCGAGCTGGAGGCCGCCTGATTTTCGACCCGGGTTTTCGAACCGTGAACGGGGACGGCCAGCCGCGGCCGGACCGGCGGCGACCCGGGATGTCCGCCTGACAAACGTGACTCCAGCAAGCAGAATATGGGTGACTTGATGAACCCTGTTCAGCCGGAGGCCGATGGGGGATGGAGCCGCTTCACCTTCCGTTTTTCGAGGTCGACGAGGCCACGAAACGATACGCCGTCTTTCTCCCGGGGTTCCGGCCGGAGGACGTGGAGGATTTGGACTTCGACTACGACGCCGAGGAGGAGATCCTCCGGGTGCTCTGCCGCTACGTTCCGGAGGGGGAGCCCCGAACCGAGGTGTATCCGATCGCCATTACGGACCTCAACCGGGAGCAGTTCGAGGCGATGGAGAAGCTTGTGGTCTTCAACCCCCACGAACACGAGCCCGAGGAACTCTCGGGGGACCCACAGGTCCAGCGGAAACTGCGGGACTTCTTCGACCAGCTGGAGGAGCTAACCTGGAAACAGCCCATGGACGGGAACCCACCCGAGGAGGAGTGATTTTGCGATGACCGAGCCGGACCGGATCAAAGAACGTCTGCGGGCCGTGGAGGAGGAGGTCAACCAGACGCTGAGCGTCCCCGGGGTGGATCGGGTGGACCTGCGGGACCTCTTTCCGGCCTCGTTCATGCGGGAGAACACCCGATTCGATTCGATCGACGCGTTCGTCCGGGAAGCCTCGCTGGACCCGCCGGGGGATGAACCCATCACGCCGGTGATCGACGATTTCGTGAGGGGCACCACCGACTTTGCCTCCTGGAGCGAGATGCGCCAGCAGGCCGAACTCGGGTGGATGCGGCGAGAATTTTCCGACGACCCCTCCGGGGAGTCCTGAGGGGGAAGGAGGTTGACCCCGCCGTCCCACGAGGCGGTTCGGATGGGGGGCGAGGTTCGTGCTCATCACCTCGAGGACGCCGGCAGCATCCCGAATCATCCTCATTTCCCCCTGCTTTTGTACCGGGACGTCCTCGACCTTCCGGCCGATGCCGCGGCCACGGTTGAGGACGTGTTGAGGTCCAACGGATGGGGCGGCACGTGGCGGGACGGCATTTATTCCTTTCACCATTACCACAGCACCGCCCACGAGGTCCTCGGGATCGCGCGCGGGGAGGTCGAGGTGCTCTTCGGGGGCGAACCCGGGGTCACCGTGACCCTCCAGGCCGGGGACGCCGCGCTGCTTCCGGCCGGCACCGGTCACAAAAACCTCGGTTCCTCCGCTGAGCTTCTCGTGGTGGGAGGGTATCCACCGGGTCAAACGCCCGATCTTCTTCGCGGGGAGACCGGCGAGCGGCCGGGGGTCGACGAGGCCATCCTGGAGACGCCGCTCCCGGGGACGGATCCGATCCACGGGGAAGGGCCCATGCAGACGCACTGGAACCCCGGGTCCTCCGGTTGACCGGTTCGGTCCGCCCCCGGCGGGTCGGGGGAACGCGCGGGGCGGACGGGACGCCGCCCGGGTGAAGCTCGCCGCTCGCGTGCTGCCGGGCCTTCAGAAGCTCGCCGCCGCCGAAGCCCGCGAGCTGACCGGACGGGAGACCACCACCGTGCGGGGACGGGTGTTCCTGGAGGGCGGTCCCGAGGACGTCTACCGCCTGAACCACGCGTCGGGCTGTCTGCTTCGGGTGCTGGTTGAACTGGGGTGCACCTCGGTGAAGACCCTGGAGGAGATCGACGAGGCCAGTCGTACGCTGCCCTACGAGGAGTACGTGCCCGCCGGGCGGCGTTTCGCCGTGCGGGCCAAACGGTACGGGGACCATGACTTCACCAGCATGGACGTGGCGGACCGGGTGGGACAGGCCGTCATCGACCGGGTTCGCGCCCGTCGGGGGGACCGTCTTCCGGTGGACCTCGATGACCCGGAGGCGATCGTTCGGGTGATGGTCCGGGACGATCGCCTGTCCGTCGGCCTGGACACCACCGGGCAGAGCCTCCACCGGCGCGGGTATCGCCGCAACCGGCACCCGGCTCCCCTGAACCCCACCGCGGCCCGGGCCCTGTTGCGGATGGCGGAATGGGCGGGGGAGCCCCTGCTCGATCCGCTCTGCGGCTCGGGAACGATCCCCATCGAGGCCGCGGGATGGGCTCAGGGGCATCCACCCGGCCGGCTGCGTGAGGCTTTCCTCTTCGAGAACCTCGCCTTCTTCGACGAAGCGTCCTGGTCGGACGTGAAGCACGAAGTCCCGGCCCCGGGTTTCGACGCTACGCTCGGTCCCCTGAAGGGGGTCGACCGAAGTACCCGCTGCATCGACTTCGCCCGTGAGAACGCCCGTCGGGCGGACGTCACCGGGATGGTTGACTTTCAAGTTTCGCAGCTGGAGGAACTCGAGCAAATCGGTCCGGTCCGCCACGTGGTCACCAACCCGCCTTTCGGTCAGCGTTCGGGACGCCCCTACCGGATGCGGGACCTCTACCGGACCTTCTGGGACCGGATGCTCTCGATGGTCCCCGTCACCGTGGCCGCCGTCAGCGGCAACCCGGATTTCGAACGGACCGCCCCGACGACCCCCGACGCCACGTGTCCGGTGATGCTGGGGGATCGTCACTGCCGGCTCGTCCTGCATCGTCTTTGACCCATTCGTTCCGCCGGTGGGTCGGTGCAGCGCCCCGGTCGGACGGGAAGGCAGTAGGGCCGAACCCCTCCTTGATCCCGCCCGGCGTGGTCGGTATAGTGGCGAGGTTCCATCATTCCGTGTTGGGGGGGCCTTCGTTGGGTCGACCGCCGGTGCCGTCCGATGGGCTTCGAACCGCCCTGATCCTGGGCATCCTCCTCCTGCTTTCGGTGAGTCTGGCGTCCCCCCTTCAGGCCCACGAGGAACGCGTCGTCGTCGTGCCGGAAGGCCCCGTCCAGGAAGTGCCCGACTATCGTCCTCCCCTGGCCCAGGATCGTCTGGTCGTCTGTAAGTCCGACAGCCGTGAGCGGATCCGTAACATCGACGACCCCGGCCGCCAGGATCGAGCCGAGCGGTTGCTGAGCGAATGCAGCTTCAACCACATTCAGGCCGCCGTGAACGCGGTGCCCGAGCGCGGTTACACCATCTACGTGCTGCCGGGAAAATACCGCGAGGAACCCAGCCGGCAGGCCCGCCGGGACTACGCGTCCGAGTCGCACCCCTGCCACCACACCCTCGAGGAGGTCGAGGCGGGGAACGAAATCCCCTACGAGTCTCAGCTGGAGTGTCCCCACGCCGCCAACATGATCGCCGTCATGGGGGACACCAACCCCGACGACGACACCACCGCCGACCCCTCCACCCGGGCGTGCAACAGCCGGTGGTGCCGCCTTCAGATCCAGGGCATGGGGGACGACCCGGAGGACGTGCTGCTGGAGGGGGGGTTCAACGACACGGGCGAGTTCATCTTCAACAACGTCATCCGCGGCGACCGGGCGGGCGGCCTTTACGTCCGCAACCTCACCGTCCAGAAATACCACGGCAACGGCATCTACATGATCGAGATCGACGGTTTTGCCATCGACCGCGTGCTGGCGCGCTGGGGCGAGGAATACGGCTTTCTGACCTTCGCCCAGGACCGGGGCCTGTACAAGGACTGCGAGGCCTACGGGAACGGCGACGCGGGTCTTTATCCCGGGACCGGTACGGAGATTCACCGCGGCGAGAACAACGACGCTCCCCTCCGGGAACGGTACTCCGTGGAGATCAAAAACTGCGAGTCCCACCACAACGTCCTGGGCTACTCGGGAACCTCCGGGAACGACGTGTGGGTCCACGACAACGAGTTCTACCGCAACGCCACGGGCCTGGCCCATGACAGCATCTTCCCCGACCACCCCGGCATGCCCCAGCACCACGGTCTCTACGAGGACAACCTCATCTACCGCAACAACGTCAACTACTACCGGTACGCTCAGGACGGCACCTGTGATTTGCCGCCGCGTGATCGGGGACTGGTCACCACCGACCTGGAGTCCATGGTGCTGTGTCCCAAGCCCCCGATGCCGGTGG
>CAZEBV010000165.1:0-4942 GCA_964510695.1 uncultured bacterium | reverse complement strand
GCTACGAGCGGCTCAGTTTCCTGGACGTCATCAACCAGGACCTTCAGGTGATGGACTCCACCGCCACCTCCCTGTGCATGGACAACGGACTCCCGATCGTGGTCTTCAACATCCGACGGGAGGGCAACCTTCGTCGGGTGGTGGAGGGCGAGAAGATCGGCACCCTCATCCACGGAGGTGACTCCGATGCTCGATGAGGTTTACGGGGAGACCGAGCGGAAGATGAAGCGGGTTCTCGGGTCCCTGAAGGAGCAGTTCAAGACCGTGCGCACCGGACGGGCGTCCCCGTCGATGCTGGAGAGCGTCACGGTGGATTACTACGGCTCACCCACGCCCGTGAACCAGCTGGCGAAGATCCAGGTCCCCGATCCCAAACACATCGTCATCCAGCCCTACGACAGCGGCAACCTGGAGGACATCGAGAGGGGAATCCTGGAGTCGGATCTGAACCTCACCCCCAACAGCGACGGCGACGTCATCCGACTGAACCTCCCGGATCTCACGGAGGAACGCCGGGAGGAGCTGTCCGACCGGGTCCGGGAGTTCACGGAGGACGCGAAAATCAAGCTTCGACAGATCCGCCGCGAGGCCCGCGACGAGGTGGACCTCTACGAGGAGGAGGGGGAGATCTCCGAGGACGACGCCTACCGCGCCCGCGATCGCATCCAGGAGGTCACGGATCGCTTCGAGGAAGCCCTGGAGGACGCCCGCGACAAGAAGATCGAACAGATCACCTCCTTCTGAGCCATGCCCGACTACCCACCCCGGATCAAGCGGGCGGTTCGACACCTTCGGGAGGAGGGATCGCTCCCCGACCACCTGGCCATCATCATGGACGGCAACCGCCGGTGGGCCCGCCGTCACGATGTCAGCACCGTCGAGGGTCATCGCGAGGGGGTCCACAGCGCTCGGGCGGTGGCGGACCTGTGCGGGGAAATCGAGGAGATCGAGGTCCTGACGCTCTACGCCTTCAGCACCGAGAACTGGGGCCGCCCCGACGCCGAAATTCAGGCCCTCATGGAGCTTCTGAAGCAGTTCCTCCGGCGGGAGGTCTCCCGGATGGTCCAGCAGAACGTCCGCTTCGAAACCCTCGGGCGCCTCGACTCCCTGCCGGATTCCGTCCGGGAGGAGCTTGCCCGCACCAAACGGCTGACCCGGGACAACGACGGCTACCGGCTCAACCTGGCGTTGAACTACGGCGGCCGTGACGAAATAACGCGTGCGGCGCGGGCCCTGGCTCGAAAGGCCGCCGACGGCCGGCAGGACCCGGCCTCCCTGTCCGAAGGGGACGTCGAGGCCCACCTGGACACGGCCGGGGTGCCGGATCCCGACCTGATGATTCGCACCAGCGGAGAGAAGCGTCTCTCCAATTTCCTGCTCTGGCAGGCGGCCTACGCCGAGATGTACTTTACCGAGGAGCTCTGGCCGGATTTCCGGGAGGAGGCTTTGATCGAGAGCCTCCGGGAGTACCAGACCCGCGATCGTCGGTTTGGTCGTCGACCCGGCGTGGATTCCTAGGACCGTGGTTCTTCGCTGGCTGACCGGGGTTGTGATCGCGGCCCTGGCGGGCCTGGCCGCGTGGGCGGGATCCGTTCCGTGGTTCATGCTGGTGATGCTGCTTCTGGGGGCGGCCGCGGTCGAGTGGGCCCACCTTTCCGAGGTCCCGGTTTTCGTCCCGCTGGCGTGTCTCCCGGCGGGCACCCTTCTGCTTCTGGTGACCGACATCAACGCCGCCGCCCTGCCCCTGCTTCTTCTGGTCCCGGCCGCCGGGATGCTGTGGGCTCAATCGCCCGACCGCGGGCGCGACGTTGTCTGGTCGGCCGCGGGGCTGGTCTGGCTGTCGGTGCCGGCCGCCCTGCTGGTGACCGTGCGTCGGGAGCTGGGGTTCGCGGCGCTGATGGTGCTTCTGGTCGGCACCGCGGCCCAGGATACCTTCGCCTTCTACGGGGGTCGGTGGTTCGGGGGGGACCGGCCGTTCACGCCGGTCATCAGTCCGAACAAGACGTGGGCCGGGTTCGCCGCCAGCCTGCTGGGGATGATTCTCGTGTGCGTGGGGGGCGGCTGGTACCTCGCGTGGCCTCCCGGGGGCGCGGCGGCGATGGGGGTTCTTCTCGGGACGCTCGGTCAGGTGGGCGACCTGGGCATGTCGTCCCTGAAGCGGCGGGCGGGGGTGGAGGACACCGGGGTGGTTTTCCCCGGTCACGGGGGCATCCTCGACCGCGCGGACGGCCTCGTGCTGAACGTGGTGGCCTTCTACCCGATGGTGCTCTGGCTGGAGGGATGGCGGTGAGCCGACGCCTGGCGGTCCTGGGTTCGACCGGGTCGGTGGGCCGCCAGACCCTCGAGGTCGTGCGCCGCCACCCGGAGGCTTTCGACGTGGTCGCCCTGACGGCCCACACCTCGGTCCAGGAGCTTCGGGAACAGGCCCGGGAGTTCGACCCGGAGGTGGTGGGGGTGGCCCACCCGGAGGTGGACGCGCCCGCCGGGGTGCGGGAGGGGCCCGGGGTCCTGACGGACGTCGCCGAGCGCGACCTGGACCTTCTTGTGCTGGCGGTGGTCGGGGTGGCCGGCCTGAAACCCTGCCTTCGGGCCCTCGAGCGAGACATTGACGTGGCGCTGGCCAACAAGGAGGTTCTGATCACGGGGGGGACGCTCGTCCGGGATCGGCTTCGCAGCGGGGACGGTCGTCTTCTGCCGGTCGACAGCGAACACAGCGGCCTGTTTCAGCTCCTTCAGGGGGAGGATCGACGGGACGTGCGTCGGGTCGTTTTGACCGCCTCCGGGGGGCCTTTTCGGGACCGCTCGCGGGACGCCCTGGCGGGCATCACGGTCGATGAGGCGCTGGATCACCCGAACTGGGACATGGGCCCCAAGATCACGGTGGACTCGGCCACCATGATGAACACGGGACTCGAAGTGATCGAGGCCTGCCACCTGCTGGACCTGCGGCCCGAACAGGTGCAGGCGCTGATTCATCCTCAGTCCACCGTGCACGCCCTGGTGGAGTACTGCGACCACAGCATGACGGCGCACTGTGCGGTGCCCGACATGAAGCTTCCGATCCAGTACGCGCTGTTTTATCCGGAGCGCCGGGAGGCCGTGGTATCCTCGTTGTCCCTGGAGGAGTGCTTTTCGTGGGATTTCTCCCCGGTCGATCCGGATCGTTTCCCGGCCTACGGGCTGGCCCGTCGGGCGCTGGACGCCGGGGGCAGCTACCCGGCCGTGCTGAACGCCGCCAACGAGCAGGCCGTGGCCGCGTTCCTGGAGGGACGGATCGGGTTCACCGAGATTCCCTCCCTGATCGAGGGCTGCCTGGAGGCGCACTCCGGGACCGATTCCGGCGACCTGGAGGCCCTTCTTCGGGTCGATCGGTGGGCGCGCGACCACGTTCGGACCGCGGTCTCCCGGGCATCCTGATCTTCGTCGACGAGGGGTTGTTATGGGTTACCTGACGGCGACGCTGGGTTTCGTGGGCGTGTTCGGGGCCGTGGTCTTCGCCCACGAGCTGGGCCACTACCTGGTGGCCAAATACAACGACGTCGAGGTGGAAACGTTCTCCTTCGGGCTGGGCCCCCGTCTGGCCGGCTTCCAGTACGGGGAGACCGAATACCGACTGAGCGCGCTTCCCCTGGGAGGCTACGTGAAACTCCTCGGCGAGAACCCACACGACCCCGAGGAGGCCGGCGACGATCCGAGGGCTTTCGCCAACAAGTCGATCGGCGCTCGCACCGCCGTCCTGCTGGCGGGCGCCGTGTTCAACCTCCTTCTGGGGTACGTGCTTTACGTCCCCCACGGGATGGTTCAGGGGGAGGTGATCCTGCCGGCTCGCGTGGGGTACGTTCATCCCGATAAACCGGCCCACGGCAAGCTTCAGGTCGGGGATCGGATCGTGGCCCTCAACGGCCAGGAGGTCGAAAGCTTCGAGGACATCACCCTCCGCAACGAGCTGCTGGGGGACGTGACCCGGAAGTTCCTCGTGGAGCGGGACGGCGAGCGTCGGGTGGTGCGTATCGATCCGGTTCCCATCACGCGGGAGAATTTCAACCAGACCTCGTACGTCGTGGGGATCGACCCCTTCGTGCCCCCCGTGGTGGGATCCCTGTCGTCCGACGCGGGGGCCCGGGAGGCGGGCCTTCGCGGGGGTGACCGGCTGACTGCCCTGAACGGGGACCCGGTGCGTTCCTGGAATCAGTTCCAGGAACGGCTGCGAGCCCGGCGGGGGTCCGAGGTTTCGCTGACCCTGCGTCGGGACGGAACCGAACGTTCGGTCACCCTGTCTCCCCCCGGCGGGGACTCGGAGTGGCGGACGTGGATGCGGTCCATGGGTCTGGTCCCCCGCGTCGATCGCCGCTACGCGGGTCCGCTGGAGTCCCTCGTGTACGCCGCCGAGCGCACGGTCCGGGACGTGGGGCTGATGTATCGTGCCCTGGCGGCGATGGTGCAGCAGCGGCTTTCGCCCGAAAACCTCGCCGGGCCCCTGGGCATCATGGCCCTGACCGGGCGGATGGCCAACACGGGATTCTGGCCGCTGGTCCGGTTCACCGCCTTCTTCTCGATCAACCTCGGGATCCTCAACCTGCTTCCGATCCCGGTCCTGGACGGGGGCCACATCGCCCTGTCGGTGCCGGAGATGCTGACCGGGACGCCGCTTTCCCAGTCGATCGTGGAACGGGCCAACCGGATCGGGTTGGCCCTGCTTCTGGGGCTGCTTGTTTTCGTGACCTACAACGACCTCCTGCGGTTGGATTTGATCCAGGGCATTTTTAAGCTCTTTGGCACGTAAACGGCCACCAACCGCAGGACCCGACGCTGGAGGCTGGTGTTCATGAACGACCTGCCGCCCCGACGAACCACCCGCGAGGTGACGGTGGGAGACGTGCCGGTGGGTGGAGACAACCCCGTGGTGGTTCAATCCATGACCAGCACCCGCACCGAGAACGTC
>CAZEBV010000164.1:0-4953 GCA_964510695.1 uncultured bacterium | reverse complement strand
ATCAGCCCTCCGAGACGGACCTGCACATCCGGCTGGGGATGAAGCTCACCGAGGTCGATCCCGAACAGGCCCGTCAGCGCGGCATCGTTCCGCCGCGTCCGGTCCTCGGGGTCCAGGCGGTGCGCAGCGGCTCACCGGCGGATCGCGCCAACCTTCAGGAGGGGGATTTGATTCTGGCGGTGGCGCGCCGGAACGTGAGTTCAGTGTCGGATTTCAACGAGCTTCTGAAGCGCCTGAAGGCCCAGGGGGAAAGCGAGGCGCTGCTGCACGTTCGGCGAGAGTCTAGCTTCTTCACGCTGCTTCCCCTCGAAACCCGGGGGTAATCAGCCCCGCCTGTCCAGGGCCCGGTTGGCCAGCGAGTCGGCCTTCCGGTTGCGCTCCCGGGGCACGTGGTTAATTTCCACCCGTTCAAAGCCCTCCAGCCTCTCGCACACCTCGCCGTGAAGGGGACGCAGGTTGTCGCTTTTGACCTCGTATTCCCCCCGGATCTGTCGGGCCATCAGCTCGCTGTCCGTTCGGATTTCCAGGCGGCTGACGCCGGAGGGCACCAGGTCCAATCCCAGCAGGAGGGAGCGGTATTCGGCGGCGTTGTTCGTCAGGCGGCCGAAATACTCGCTGTCCTGGGCCACCTGTCGTTCGTTCCGGTCCAGGAGCACCGCCCCGCCGCCGGCGGGGCCCGGGTTGTTGCGTGAGGCGCCGTCGACGTAGAGGATCAGGGGTTCCTCGACGGGGGGATCGGGGTCGTCGGGTTTCTCGGAGAGGTCGTCGGCCAGGGACGAAAGCAGGGCGTCCAGGGACTCGGCATCCCGGTCAAGGGCCTCGGCCAGGTCGGGAAGAAGGTCGGATCCTCGCAGCTGGCGCAGGAGGTTTTGAGGATCCGGCTCCTCACTCATCGTCGGAGTCGGAACCGTTGAGGTGCTCGTTCCAGTAGAGCATGCGGTTGCAGAAGTCGCAGTAATAAATCTGGTTGAGTTCCCGGACCTCGTTGATGCGTTCGGGCGGAATGCGCGTGTGGCATCCCCCGCAGGAGTGATCCTCGATCGGGACCAGGACCGTGCTCCGTCGGTCCCGGATTCGCTGGTAGCGGTCGAACAGATCCTCGTCGGCCTCCCGGAGCTTCCGCTCGGCCTTCTCCCGTTTTTCGTAGAGTTCCTCGAGTCGCTCCTTGTTCTCCTCGAGCTGGGCCTGTCGTTCCTCCCGGAAGGACTCCAGTTCCTGGTATCGCTCCTGGGCCTCGGCCGTTTTTTGGCGGATCTCATCCTCGACTTTTTCGATTTCCTCGTCCAGGACCAGAAACTCCTCGGAGGCCTCCTCCGCCTTCTCCTCGAGCCGTTCGATCTCCCGTTCCAGCGACTCCAGCTCCTTCTGTGAGTCGAGCGAAAACCGCTTGGATTCCTTCTCTTCGATCTCCTGTTCGAAGCCCTCGACGTCGGTTTCCCGGGCGTCGCGCCGCTTGATCAGGTCCAGGCGCTGCTGCTTGAGTTCCTCGAGTTCCTCGTCGATGGCCTGTTCCTCGTTTTCCGTTTTGGAGATCTGGCGGGGGATTTTTTCGTTCAGGGACTCGAGGCGGTCGATTTCCTGGTCGATCGACTGGAGCTGCTGAACGGCCCGAAGCTGGCTAATCACGCTCACGAACGGTCCTCCTCGTTGATGGACGGACGGGGATCCTCGGCGTCGGCGAGTTCGAACGGGGATTGTATCCCATGGCGGGAATCAAACGTAGTAGCGATACGGGTTCTCGCGGTGGTGGTTCACCACGGGAACCTGGTCCCCGAACTGTTCCCGCCACACGGTTTCCGCGAAGGGCAAAAACCCCGTCTCCATCTCGTAGTGGTCGAGCATAATCAACGACAGTCCCAGCTGGCGGGCCCGCATGGCCCGGTGATGTCCCACGTCGCCGGTGATGTAGAGGTCGGCCGTCGCCGCGAGATCCTCGTCGATGAAGTCCGCGCCGCTGCCCGTGCAGACGGCAACGTGTCGGATGCTCCGATCGGGTTCCCCGAGGGACTGGCGGTACTGAAGGTCCAGATCGTCGGCCAGCTGTTCTTCGATTTCCCCGAGGGTCCGGGGAGGGTCGAGGCGCCCGAGGCGTCCTAGTCCCGCGTCCGGGTCCTCCTCCAGGGGATCGAGGGGGGTTGTGTCCACCAGGCCCA
The DNA here is from genome assembly GCA_964510695.1 of uncultured bacterium. Taxonomy (GTDB): domain Bacteria; phylum T1Sed10-126; class T1Sed10-126; order T1Sed10-126; family CAZEBV01; genus CAZEBV01. The sequence continues at coordinate 2,800 of CAZEBV010000164.1, read as the reverse complement.
GTCGACCGGCGAAGAGGTCGTTGAGTCCGCCGGGCATCGAGTCGGCGTTGGTGTGGACCGAGTAAACCCCGATGTCGTGACGAACGGCTTCCATGATCAGCCGGTGGCCCGGATCCTCGTCCAGGAGGCGGTGAAGGGGTTCGAAGATGAGCGGATGGTGGGAGAGGATCAGGTTGAGGTCACGCTCGCGGGCGATCCGCAGGACCTCCCGTGAGACGTCCACGCAGATGACCAGCCCCCGAAGGGACGTCTCGGGCGGTCGGACCATCCACCCGACGTTGTCCCAGGACTCCGCGTACCGGGACGGGATGTAGGTTTCGAGCTGCTGGCCCACGTCGGCCAGGGCGATTTCGTTCGGGGAGCGTTCGCGGGTACTCATGAGGAGCCGAGAGAAGGCGTCATAGTGGTGAATCCCAGGGGACCGCTGGAAGTAAAGTGACGGTCGGCGAAAGGACGAGCCTGTATTGTAGGGCAAAGCCCCTCGTTTTTCACCGGAGACGAAGGAGCCGTTCCCCGGGACGGTTCCGCGTGGCCGCTGCTGAGTCCGCCGGGCGTCACCCCGTTTTTCGTTCCTTCAGCATGGTGGACCACTGATCGCAGACCGGCTCCCGCTCGTATTGTGCCAAAAAGCGGGAACGGGCCCGTTCCCCCATCCTCCGGCGTTCATCGGGATGGGCTTTGATCCACTCGATGGCGTCCACGATCTTCCCGGCGTTTTGTTCCGTCGATTCGTTCGGTTCCACCACCCGTCCGATTTCGTTTTCCCGAATGGTCCGCCCCGGTTCGGATTCCCGGGGACCCACCATGAGGCAGGGGCGCCCGGCGGCCATGATTCCGTACAGTTTGCCCGGCACCGCGATGCCCGCCATGGAGCGCCGGAGGGTCAGCAGGTGCAGATCCCCGGTGGAGAGGGATTCCGAGAGCCGATCACGGGGAACGTAGTCACGGTAGCTCACGTTGTCGAGGGCGTGTTCCCGGGCGAAGCGTTCAATTTCGGCACGACGAGGTCCGCCCCCCACGAACAGGAAGAAAATATCCTCACGGTCCTCGAGTTTTTGGATGGCCCTCAGAAGATCCTCGAACCGGTGGGCCAGCCCGGCGTTTCCGGAATACATCACCACGAAAGGGTCGGTGAGACCGAGCCGCTGCCGCATGGGATTGTCGGCGGGGGGGATCGGACGAATGTTTTCCCGCCGGTTCCAGACGGGAATGACGTGCAGCCGATCGGGATCCACCCCTTTTTCGAGGATTCGGCCGCGCATCACCGAACCCAGGGCGACCACGAACTCGGCTCCCCGGTAGCCGGTGTCATTGAGACCGTGGAGAAGCCGGGAGAGAAGGCTGTTCTCCCCGATCATTCCGATGGCCTGTTCGGCGTCCGGGTGCAGGTCCATGGACCAGATGCCGTACTTTTGTCCCTTGATGTGCTTCATGAGCCAGCCCAGCACGCAGAGCAGGGGAGGGGTGGTGAGGAAAACCACGTAATCGAAGCGGCGGCGAACCAGGAAGAACAGCGCCTGGAAAAGGAACGTGAGGTAATCCAGCAAGCGGCCGAGGTGGGAGTTTCGTCCGAAGGAGGTCATGGTCACCCGACGGACCGAAACGCCGTTGAGGGTTTCCCGTCGGGGAGCATCCAGCGTGCCGGACTGATAGTGCGTTCGTCCGCATAACACGGAGACCTTGAAACCCTCCCCGGCGAGATGTTCGGCCAAATCGGTCAGGTGCTGACCGGTGGAGGCCACGTCGGGGTGGTAGTGCTGATTGACGAACAGAAGACGACCCTGAGTATTGGACGTGTTGGGACGATCGTCGGTCATGGTTGAGGATGGATTCCTTCCCGGGTGGGATGGATTCAACAGGAAGCGACTGAAGTCTCTGGGATCGTTGGTTGACCGTTCAAGGGCGTAGGATAACACTCGTGGTCGATTGGAGTGGTTCTTTTTCACCTGGGGATTCGTAGGGTGGATGTCTATCACGTCATTTCTACGGTCAAGTCCGAAGCCGACGGACCACAGGAAAGGCGTTCTAATTTCTCCGTGATCGGGACATCATCGAGACTTTCGATAGATCGGTTTGGATCCGATATCCAGCACGACGTCCACCGTACCGTGGTTACCATCGTTCTGCCGTTCGGGGACCGGTCGGAATCAGCGGGGGAACGCTCATCGAAACCGTCGTGGAGGGGGGAGGATAAGGCCGACTTTTGATGGTCACGTGTTACCGAGCTCCCCTCGAGTTTCCCTCCGGGACGGGGTCCCTTAATCGGGAGGGATTCTCTCTTCGGTTTCAGCCCCCCTGCTTAGCAGTTCGCCTGCGTGAGTACATTGGTTGTTCAATCCACAGTTTAATCGCTGACCTGGTTCCATCGTCGTTTGAACCGGCGCCAGGTGTAGTCGGGATGTTGTGCGAATTGCTTGATCCACTCGAGAGCAAGGTAGAAAAGCCCCCGGGCGCGGTAAAAGTAGCTAATGAAGCGGGTCGTGATCGAGGGGTTGTCGGGAGGGGTGAGGTCGGGGTAAAAGGTGGCTAAATATCCATTGGACAGGAGGGACCAGACGGCATGCTGTTGAGGTTCGGAGAGGATACGTTGGAATCGAAAGATTCGTGATGTGTCGAGGCCGGATTGATTCTCGAGGTCCTGGTAGGGATTATCGGCACGGTTGGTGTGAGGTACCTCAAGCATGGCTGGTTGAAAATCGATGCCCAGATGCTCCGTGAGTTCGCGGAGCATTTCCGGGTTGGAGACCATCTCCTCGTAGCGAATCATGCCGTACTCGCCCGCCGTGGGACGTGGCAGGAG
>CAZEBV010000163.1:0-4984 GCA_964510695.1 uncultured bacterium | reverse complement strand
GCGGTTGAAGCCCCGTTTGGGCACGCGCCGGTAAAGGGGCGTTTGTCCCCCTTCGAAGTAGAGGGGAACCTTGGATCGCTTTTTCTGGCCTTTGATTCCCCGACCGCAGGATTCACCGTGGGAGGACCCTCGACCCCGTCCAGGGCGCTTTTTCTCCTTTTTGCTGCCTTCCGACGGTGAGAGGTCATGCAGGTTCATGGGTCATTCCTCCGTTGATTCGGCGGTCGCGCCCACCGCTTCTTCCTCGTCTTCGTCGTCCTGAGCGTCGCCGTCCGAACCGGACGATTCCCCCTCGGCCGCGGCCGTTTCGTCCTCGTTGGACGAGTCGGCTTCCTCGGTCACGGTGGGGTAGTCGGCGGGGCCGGCAAACGGGTGATCCTCGAGGATGCGCTCGAGCGGGATCCCCCGGGCCTCCGCGACCTCGGCGGGATCCTTCAGGCGGCGGAACGCCTCCATGGTCGCGCGTGCGATGTTGAGGGGGTTGTCCGACCGGAGGGACTTCGTCAGAACGTCCCGGATGCCGGACAGTTCGATCAGGGCCCGCATGGCGCCGCCGGCGATGATCCCGGTTCCGGGGGAGGCGGGCTTCAGCAGAACCCGGGCGGCGTCGTGCTCCACCTCGATTTCGTGCGGGATCGTATCCCCCACTCGGGGCACGTCGATCATTTCTTTCTCGGCCTGGGCCCGGCCTTTCTCGATGGAACCCGGGACTTCCACGTCCCGTCCGATTCCGATGCCGACCCGTCCGTCCCGGTTCCCCACCGCGACCATGGTGCTGAAACTGAAGGTGGATCCGCCGGAGACCGCTTTGGAGACGCGGTTGATGTAAACGACGCGATCCTCGAGGTTATCACTCGGTGACATGGTCTATACCATCCTCGTGCATCAAAAATTCAGTCCGGCTTCCCGGGCGCCCTCCGCCACGGCCTCGACCCGACCGTGGTAGGGATACCCCCCCCGGTCGAACACGACCTCTTCGATCCCGCGCTCCAGGGCCTTTTTACCCAGAAGCTCCCCCACCGCCCGGGCGGCCTCCGTGTTGCCCCGGTCGAACTCATCCCGGATTTGCGGAGTCTGACTCGAGACGCCCGTAATGGTGCGGTTCGAGAAGTCGTCGATCAGCTGGGCGTAAATATGACGCAGGCTCTTGTAGACGAACAGTCGAGGCCGGGACGGCAGGCCGAAAACGTTCTTGCGTACGCGTTTGTGTTTCCGTTTACGGCGTTCTTCCCGGCTGAGCGATGCCATCTTTGTTCTCCTCCGGTTGAATCAGGCTTCGGAGCCCGAGGCGCCTTCGCCGCCCGGCCCCATCTCCTCGCCGCCCCCGACGGCTTTGCCGACCTTCTGTCGGATCTCCTCGTCCTCGTATTTGATGCCCTTCTGGTTGTAGGGATCGGGGTTGCGCAGCTCGCGGAGCTGCGAGGCGAACTCCCCCACCGACTGCTTGTCGATTCCTTTGACGACGACGGTCGTGTTGTTGGGGAGCTCCACCTCGAGATCGTCCGGAACCGTCATCCGGATCGGGTCCGAGTAACCGAGTTCGAAATGGAGGGTGTCTCCCTGCTGGTTAACCCTATATCCAAGGCCGTTCAACTCGAGGGTCTTCGTGAAGGGTTCGTGGACGCCCCGCACGATGTTTCGAACCAGGGAGTGCAGTAGACCGTGCTGGCTTCGCATGTGGCGAGAGTCGTCCTCCCGCTGGAGGTGCACGGCTCCATCACGAACCTCGACCTCGATCCCACGGGGAATCGTCTCCGAAAGCTCCCCCTCGGGTCCGCTGGCCGACACGGTGTCCCCCGAGACCTCGACGTCGACCTCGGCGGGAACCTCGATCGGCCGGTGTCCCATGCGTGACATGTCACATCACCAAATTTTGCAGAGGTATTCGCCGCCCACGTTCTGTTCCCGGGCCTCACGGCCCGTCATGACCCCGTGTGACGTCGAAAGCAGGGCCACGCCCAGTCCACTCTTGACGGGTTCGATCTCGTCAACCGACACGTAGACGCGCCGCCCGGGTTTACTGACCCGCTTCAGGGACGAGATAACCGGTTCACCGTCGGGGCCGTACTTCAGGTAAAGCCGAAGGGTCCCCTGACGGGGATTCCGGATGGCCTTGCAGTCAATCAGATAACCCGCATCCATCATTTTCTTGGCGATGCCGCGTTTGAGTTTGGACGCCGGTACGTCCACCCGGTCGTCGTCGGCGATCATCGCGTTTCGTATACGGGTCAACATGTCCGCCACGGGATCCGTCACGTTCATCGTACGTCATCCTCCCGACGTTCGCTCGCGTGGGGCCAAGGGGGCCCCGGCGGGCCGGTTGCGTTTCGTCGTGCTACCAGCTTGCCTTTCTAACTCCGGGAATTTGCCCCTTGTGGGCCAGCTCCCGGAAGCAGTGTCGACAGAGTCCAAAATCACGCATGTAGGACCCCGTCCGTCCGCAGTTTCCACAGCGGTTGTACTCACGCACTTCGAATTTTTTCTCCCGTTTCCACTTCTCGATCAGAGCTTCGCGGGCCACGTGGATCCACCTCCCCGTAAGGGGGATGAGGTGTCGATGATCACGACGATTCATCCTGGAAGGGCATACCGTACCAGCCTAACAAACGGCGGGCCGGGCGGTCGGTGTCAGCGGTGGTCACGAAGGTGATGTCCATCCCGAACGAGACCGCCACCTCGTCACTGCTGATTTCCGGAAACACGACCTGTTCGTCGATGCCAAGGGAGTAGTTGCCTCGCCCGTCGAAACTCTCCGGGTCCAGGCCACGAAACTCCTTGGTCATCGGCAGGGCGAGGTGCACAAGACGGTGCACGAAATCCTTCATTCGCCGCCCGCGAAGCGTCACCTTGACCCCCGCGGGATCCCCTTCGCGGATCCCGAAGTCGGCGACCGACTGGCGGGCCCTCGTCACGACCGGTTCCTGGCCCGTGATGCGGGCCAGGTGCTTCCTCACCGTTTCTAGGCGATCGACGTTGTTCCGGGCGTCCCCGAGACCCACGTTGATCATAACTTTCTCGAGGCGGGGCACCGCCTCGGGGTTGTCGATGTCGAGTGTCTCACCCAGTTCACGGGTCCGTTCCTCCCGGGAACCGGCGGGTTGGATCACATCGGACGTCATGGTGAACCCTCAGTCAATGACTTCGCCGCTCTTTTTGGATACGCGCACCCACTGTTCTCGCTCCTCGTCGTAGGTTCGCCCCACCCGGGTCGGCTCCCCGGTGTGAGGGCAGATCAACTGCACGTTGGAGGCGTGGATCGGGGCCTCCTTCTGCATGATCCCGCCCGGTTTGTCCTGGCTGGTCTGACGCTGATGGCGGTCGACCATGTTCAGGTTTTCGACGAGGACGGCGTCCCTGTCAGGCAGAACCTGAAGAACGGTGCCGGTTTTTCCGCGTTCCTTCCCCGATCGAACCACGACCTCGTCACCGGCACGAACGTGCTTGATGGTTCCCACCTCAGACCACCTCCGGTGCCAGGGAAATGATGCGCATGTACCGCTGGTCGCGCAGTTCCCGGGCGATCGGCCCGAAGATCCGCGTTCCCTCGGGCAGCCCTTCATCGTCGAGAACAACGGCGGCGTTGTCGTCGAACCGGACGTAGCTCCCGTCGTCGCGCCGCTTCTCCTTCCGGCATCGCACCACCACCGCATGGACCACGTCGCCCTTGGAGAGCCCCCCGGCGGGAACGGCCTTTTTGACGCTGGCGACGATCAGGTCACCGACCTCCGCGTAGCGCTGGCCGGAGTGACCCGGCACCTTGATACAGCGAAGCAGACGGCCGCCGGAATTGTCGGCCACATTGAGGTCGCTCTCCACCTGAATCATGGTTGACTCCCGTCCTCAAACGTCGTCCGAGGAGAACCGTTCGGCCTCCTCCGAGAATTCTGACACACCGGTCTCCAGTACCTCCAGGAGACGCCACCGTTTCGTCGAGCTCAACGGCCGGGTTTCCTCGATCAGAACCCGATCACCCGGCGTCGCCTCCTCGGCCTCGTCGTGGGCTTTGAGGCGGCTGTCCCGCTGGAGGTACTTGCCGTACAGCGGGTGCTGCTGAATGCGGTCGATCTCAACGACGATGGTTTTGTCCATCGAGTTCGACACGACGCGCCCCTTGCGTCGTTTTCGATCGAACGTGGGTTCACTCATCGGCCGACTCGGCCTCCTTCCGCTCGTTCATGATCGTCTTGATCCGGGCGATGTCGCGGCGGATCTGACGGATACGCATGGGATTTTCGGGCGGGGCCACCGCCTGCTGCATGCGCAGCTCGCTCAGTTCCTCCTTGAGGTCCCGGAGTTCGGCCCCGAGTTCCTCGGTCGTCATCTCGCGGATGGCGTCCGGTTTCAAGGGTTACGTGAACTCCCGGGTGATGAACTTGGTCTTCACCGGAAGCTTGTGGCCGGCGCGACGGCAGGCGTCCTCGGCACGGTCCTCCGGAACCCCGGCGAGTTCGAAAAGGATGCGGCCCGGCCGAACCGGGGCCACGTAGTACTCGACTTCGCCCTTGCCTTTCCCCATCCGGGTTTCGGCGGGCGTGGAGGTGACCGGTTTGTCCGGGAAGACACGAACCCAGAATCGGCCCTCCCGCTGCAGGTTTCTCGCGATCACGACCCGCCCCGCCTCGATCTGACGGGCGGTCAGCCAGGTGGGCTCCAGCACCTTGATGCCGTAATCGCCGAAGGCCAGCCGGTTGCCCCTTTTGGCTTTGCCCTTCAGACGACCACGGTGCTGTTTGCGGAACTTCTGCTGCTTGGGCTGGAGCATCAGATTTCCTCCCCCTTGAACACCCAGGCTTTGACGCCGATGATACCGAACTTCGTCTCGGCCTGGGTAAAGCCGTAATCGACCCTGGCCCGCAGGGTATGAAGCGGAATTCGACCCTCACGGTACCACTCGGTGGTCGCGATATCGCGTCCCCCGAGGCGTCCGGCCACCTGGACCTTTACCCCTTGCGCCCCGTGTCGCTGGGCATCCTCGATGGCTTCC
>CAZEBV010000162.1:0-5030 GCA_964510695.1 uncultured bacterium | reverse complement strand
ACCGATTTCTTCCCGGTTTATCGTGATATCGACCGCACCCTACAGTGCCTGCTTGAGGATCATCCTGATCGACCGCTTCTCGTTGCCTCGGGCCATGGTTTCCAGTCCACGAGTGGTGAAACTGAAGAGGATATGTTCTCGTCTCTGCGGGGCATGGTGGGGCCGTGGATTCCGGACTCGCTTCGACAGTCTCGATTTTACACGCCCCTTTACGAGGGCGTTCGCCGGGCCGTCAGAAGCCTGTCGGGAACAACCCCTACCGACGGACAGGCCCTTCCGGCGGAACCTTCCCCCACGGGTTCACCCTCCCGAACCGGATTCTGGATGATGTCCTCACCCGATCTGGCGTCCGGTGGGAAGCACGAATTGAAATTCCTGGACCTTTCCGCCCTTATACTCTCTCAGATGGGGGAGACCGTTCCCGAAGCGTACGAAGGAGCCGTCCCTGCGGATCTTTTCGTCGACGGGAAGATGACTCAGCGGGAGTCGGTGGACCTCAAGATTGATCGGGGGGGGCATCCAAAGGGCAACGAGTCCTTCCGAGAGCAGGTGTTGAACGAACTGTAGGCTCACTGCGTTTCGACGGCGAACGATCCCACTCTATCCTTCCATGGCCCGACGGTAGGCGATTTCTGTCCGCCGGGCAGCCCGCGACCACGTAAATCGCTCCTCGACCCTTTCTCGCCCCCGACGGCCCAGACGTCGCCGACGCTCGGGGTCCTCCAGCAGTTCGCCAATCCCCTCGGCCAGGGCCCCCGGGTCCCCGGGCGGCACCAGAACGCCCGCGTCCCCTACCACCTCGGGCAGCCCCCCCGCACGACTCGCCACCACCGGCGTGCCGCAGGCCATCGCCTCCGCGGCCGGCAGACCAAACCCCTCGTAAAGTGATGGAACCACCAGGATGGAGGCCCGTGCGTACTGCCGGGCCATCTGGTCAAACGAAAGATCCTGAAGAAAAATCACACGATCAGCGATCTCCAGCTTCATCAGGAAAAAATCCACCCCGCTTTCTTCACCCCCGTCGGAACCGATCACCACGAGATGAAGATCCCGTCCGTCCTCGAGGACCAGGGACCGGAAGGCCCTCGCCAGCACCTTGAAGCCTTTGTTGGCACGCAGCCACCCGGCGCTGGAGACGGCCATCAGTCGACCCGGTTCCCGCCCGACGTCCTCCCGGGGCCGATACAGGCCCGTGTCGATGCCGTTGGGCACGACGAACACGCGGTCGGTGTCGACGGCGTATTCCCGGGCGATGTCCTCCCGGGCCTGCTGCGAGACGGTGATCAGGGCCGGCAGCCGACGAATGACCGTCTTCTGCATCCGCACGAAAGAAAACCACCGGCGGACGATCAACCGGCCGAGTAAACCGTCCGTGTGCTCGAGGGCCATTCGGCGGTCAATGGTGTTCGGGTGATGAATGGTCGACACGACCGGATAACCCTCGTCCATAAGTTCCAGGAGGCCGGAGAAATGACCCGCGTTGTCGTGAACAACGTCGTAGTCGACGTCGCGGTCCCGCAGCCGGGAGGTGACCCTGCGTCCGAAGGTATACGGGAGCGGAAACCCGCCGGTCACGCCCCCCAGCCATTCCCTGAAATCCGTCCACGACAGCAGATGCTTCGGACGCAGCAGGGACCAGTGCGGCCGGTCGCCGTAAAGGTCGAGCCGCGGGAGCCGGATCAGGTTCACGTCCTCGTGGAGATCCGGGTAGGGTGGCCCCGAAAAAACATCGACCCGATGTCCGCGCTCGACCAGGGCCCGGCTGAGATACCGGACGTACACGCCGAAACCCCCGGTGTGGGGCTGACCCAGATACGTGAGGAGGGCGATGTTCAGGTTCGGTGAGTGCTCGTTCATGTTCCTGGAGAAAATGGGGCATTCGGATCGTTCGAACACCGCAAGCCTGAGGACGAGGGTCCAAACCACCCCGAAAACGCCGGTGTGAGACTCGCAAGAAGAGGCGCCCGTTTCATGGGTTCCCGGTGGTCTCCCCGCGCCGATCGCCCGGGGATCGGAACCGGTCGATGGTTTCCCGGTAGACTTCCGCGGTACGGCGGGCCGTGTGCTCCCAGTTGAACTTCCGCTTCACCCTCTCCCGTCCCCGCTCCCCCAGGACGCTTCGCTTCTCGGGATCCTCCAGCAGATCCCTGATCCCCTCCGCCAGGGTCTCCGGGTCCCCGGGCGGGACCAGCACCCCCGCCTCCCCCACGACCTCCGGCAGCCCGCCGGCCCGACTCGCCACCACCGGCGTGCCGCAGGCCATCGCCTCCGCGGCCGGCAAACCAAACCCCTCGTAAAGGGACGGAACTACCACCACGGATGCACGATTATAAAGCCTGGCCACTTTCCCGGTCGGAATTTCCTCCAGAAAGGCGACTCGCTCAGCCAAATCACCAACCACGAGGTCCAACTCGGTAAAACCCGTATCGTCCGGGGATCCCACGACCACCAGCTCAAGCTGAGGGTAGTTTTCCTTGAGGGACCGGTAGGCCTCGAGGAGGACCGGAAATCCCTTGGTCTGACAGAGCCAGCCGGAGCTCCCCACCATAACCAACCGATTGGGATCCCGTTCAATCTCCTCCAAGGGTCGGAAAACTTCCACATCAACACCATAAGGGATGACGCTGACCCGGTCTGTCTGAACACCGTATTCTTCGAAGATATCCTGCCGGGTCTGCCGCGAGCCCGTGATCAGCCGAGGAAGCTGTTGGGCGACATTCTTCTGCATGTCGGTAAAATCGTAATGTCGCCGAACGAGCCAGCGGCGAACCCGGCCGTCGATCTCCGTCAGGGCCCCGTCGCGGTCGATCGTGGGAGGATGGTGGAGGGACGCCACCACCGGAAGCCCCAGGTCCATGACGTCCAGAAGCCCATCGCAGAGGCTCTGGTTGTCGTGCACGAGATCGTACCGGTCGGCGTGCTCCCGGAGGTAGGACACGATTCGCCGGCCGAACGCCCGCGGTTCGGGGAACCCCCCGGTCAGGGTCCCCCACCACTCCATCCAGTCCGCCCGTTCTCGCATGCGGCTCGGGTCGGGCCGGGGGAACCAGCCGTCCCGGTCGGAGTAGTTCAGCGCCGGAATTTTTATCAAATTGACTTGCTCGTCCAGCTCGGGGTAGGGCGGACCGCTGAGAACGTCCACCTCGTGGCCCTGCTCCACGAGGCATCGGCTGAGGTGAGACACGTAGACTCCCTGACCCCCGCTGTAGGGGCTGCCCCGATAGGTCAGCAGGGCCACCGCCAGGGAATCGGAACCCATGGTGAATCCTCTCTTCGAACGGAGACGTTCTCGGACGAGCAATCAGCGCCCGATCCCACTAACCTCAGAGGGCGAGAGTTTACTCAGTCCCTTCTCCCCGGGACAGGGGCACCGACGAACGCAGGTGGAGGTCCCGCTGGGGGAAGGGGATCTCGACGTCCTCCTCCTCGAACCGATCGCGGATGGCCACGTTGATCTCATGGCGCACGCTCACCCGTTCCCGGGGGCTCTCGACCCACACCCGAAGCTCGAAGTTGATGGAGGAATCCCCGTATTCGGTGAGGATAACCTGGGGCGCCGGGTCCTCGAGCACGCCCTCGTTCTCCGCGGCGATCTCCTTCAGCAGGTCCATCACCCGATGGATGTCGGCGTCGTAGGAGACCCCGATCGAACAGCGGAGCCGAATCGTCTCGTCCCCCCGGGACCAGTTCACCACCGTCCCGGTGATGAAATCGGTGTTCGGGATGATCAGCTCCACGTTGTCGCGGGTGACGACCCGGGAGGAACGCAGGGCGATCTCCTCCACGAAGCCGAACTGATCGTTGACCGTCACGGCGTCCCCGACGCGAATGGGCCGCTCAACCATCAGGATGAGCCCGCTGATGAAGTTCGAGGCCAAATTCTGAAGCCCGAACCCAATGCCGACCCCGACGCCCCCGGCGACGATCGCCAGGCTGGACAGGTCCAGCCCGATCATGTTGAAGGCCACGAACACGCCCAGCACCACGGTCGAGTAGTGGATCAGCCGCTTGACGGTATGGCCCATCCCCCGCTTCATCTCGTCGCCCCACTGCCGATCCACGAGGGAACGCAGATACCGTGAGATCCCGAAGAACACCAGGATGACCAGCAGGAAAAGAAACAGCGAAACGGGCGTGATCTGGCTGCTGCCCAGGGTGAACAGGGGGTAGGTGGCGATGGTATCCAGCCGGGACAGCAGTGAATTCATCGGTTGAGACCTCCTGCCAGAAGAGGACGAGGTAAACGTCGTTCGTCCGGGTGAACTTCCCGTGTCGGCGATCACGAATCCCACGATCGGTGAAATGTTATTGTCCCAAAAGAACACGCAGTTTGAACGTGTTAAGGATCACCCCCTCGCAGCAGAGGGCACGAAATCCGATTCCGCCCCGACCCGGGACGGTGTACCGACCGCCCGTTTACGCTGTCAGAGGATGATTTTCCCTGAAGCGAAACCTCCTCCTCGCCGCCGCGTCGGTGCTGGTCGCCCTCGGTCTCGTGGAGGTCACGCTGCGCACCTTCACGCGGTTTCCCGTGACCGAACGGTCCAACCGCCGCCAGCACGATCGGCTTCTCTACACGCTCGATCCGTTCCTGTCGGACGTGAACCGTGAGGGATTTAGAAACCCCCACGTGTACCGCGGCGAGGACATCGTGGCCATCGGGGACTCCCACACCTACGGAACGAACGTACCCCCGTCCGGAAGCTGGCCCGAGCAGCTCGAAGACCGGCTTGACCGCGGTGTCTACAACATGGGGGTGCCCAGCTACCACCTCTACAGCTACGTCTACCTCGCCGAAACCATGCTTCGGGCACAGCCCGACCGCATCCTCGTGACGCTGTACCCCGGTAACGACCTTACCTTCTACGTGTGCCGGACGCTCAACCTGAAGTACTGGCGGCGCCGGATCCAGCGTCACCCGAAGCTGACCCGACGGGCGTGCCCCCACCGCGACCCTCCTTCCCGGGAATCGACCTCCTGGAAACGGTGGGTCCGACGGACCGCCGTGGGTGACCTGCTCGATTTAACCG
>CAZEBV010000161.1:0-5088 GCA_964510695.1 uncultured bacterium | reverse complement strand
CTGCTCGCCAGCGTCCAGCATCCCACCTGGCGGTAATCCAGGGACCGACCGGTGACCTCCTCGAGGTGGTCCACCAGTTCAGGGTAAAACTCGTAGGCCCGTCGACTCAGCACGGCGTGGGCGTTGTTCTCGTCCAGGGTGGCCCCCTCACGGAGGAAATCAGGCGCGGGGAGGATGCCCGTGGCCGCCCCGGAAGCCGCCCCCGGATCCGCGGCGTCGTACACGACGACCTCGTCGAAACGGCGGGCACAGAACAGGGCGGTGGAACTCCCGGTTACCCCGCCGCCGATCACGATTACGTCGGGGACGCTCATCCGCCGGGCGCCCCCGACCCCGGGGAGAACGCGCCGCGGCTCACGTCTGACAGTCCGGGCAGAAGAAGGTGGCTCGTCCGGCCTGCTCGATGCGGCTCACCGTGCCGCCACAGCGCACGCAGTGCTCCCCGGCGCGGTCGTAGACGCGATGGTAACGCTGGTAGCGTCCCGAACGGCCGTCCGGGTTCCGAAAATCGCGAAACGAGGTCCCTCCGGTCGCAACGGCCTCGTGCATGAGGTCCGTCGTACGGGCAGGCAGGTCACGAACGGTTTCGGGGCGCAGGTCGGGGGCGCGTCGGCGAGGGTCCACCGCCAGACGATGGCAGAGTTCGCTGGCGTAGATGTTGCCGAGCCCGGCCACGAACCCCTGATCCATCAGAAGCGGCTTCAGGGGGCCCCGCCGCCCCTCCAGCTGCTCCCGAAGGCGTCGGGGGGTAAACTCGTCCCTGAGCGGATCGGGCCCCAGGTCCCCCACTTTCTCCTCCCACGCGGCCGATCCGGGTCGAAGCCAGTGAATCCTGGACAGACGGCGGACCGACAGGAAGTGAAGGGGCGGGGCCTCCTCGAAGAAGAGGCTCAGTTTGCGATGGTCCCGGGATCCCGGGGGAAGCTCGCCCAGGGCGAACCGTCCCGTCATGCGGAGGCTGAAGAGAAGTCGGTTCCGGTCGAAGGCCATGTGGAGGTATTTCCCCCGTCGTCCCACACGTTCGAGCCGTCGTTCGACGAGCCGTCCCTCCAGACGATCGGGGGTCAACTCCCCGGCGTAGACCATCGGATCCCGGCCCTCCACCGTCCGTATGATTCCCCCGGTCAATTCCACCAGGTGGCGCCGAAGCGCTTCGACCTCCGGAAGTTCCGGCACGACGCTGGTGGGGCCTCCCCACCCCTCAGGGGGAGGCGGCCGTGGTCACCTCTTCCAGGCGGGACGTCCCGGTCATCTCCTCGGGAACCTCCATGTCCATCAGGTCAAGCACGGTCGGGGCCACGTCCTTCAGGGAACCGCCGCCACGGAGCGTGACCCGTCGGGGCCCCACGTAAATCAGCGGACAGTCGTTCGTGGTGTGAGCCGTGTGGTTCTCCCCCGTCTCGGGGTCGACCATCATCTCCGCGTTCCCGTGGTCCGCCGTCACGAGCATCTCACCGTCCCGGCGCCGAACGGCCTCACCGAGGCGTCCCAGACACTCGTCGAGGGCCTCGGCCGCCCTCATGGTCGCCTCCAGGTCGCCGGTATGGCCCACCATGTCGAGGTTGGCGAAGTTCACGACGACGAAGTCGTCCTCGTCGGTGTCCAGCCGCTCCAGGAGTGCGTCGGTGATGCCGGGGGCACTCATCTCGGGCCGTGTATCGTAGGTGGAGACTTTCGGGGAAGGAATGAGCTTCCGTTCCTCGCCGGGGAAGGGCTCCTCCCGTCCTCCGTTGAAGAAGAACGTAACGTGGGCGTATTTTTCGGTTTCGGCGGCATGGTACTGCCGTCGGCCCCGGTCCGAGAGATACTCGCCCAGCACGTTGTGAAGGTCCAGGGGGGGGAAGGCCACCGGGAGGTCGAACGCCTCGTCGTAGCGGGCCATGCACGCGAAGTTCGAGACGTGAAACGGCACCTCGAAGGCGTCGAACCCTTCCTGGGTCAGGGCGGCCGTCATCTGACGGGCCCGGTCGGGACGGAAATTGAAGAAAACGATGCCGTCCTCGGGGTCCACGGGGGCCGCGGGTTCACCGTCCTCCAGAATGACGGTGGGTGTGACGAACTCGTCGTTCTCTCCCCGCTCGTAGGCCCGGGCGAGGGCCTCGAGAGGGGTGGGGGCCTCCTCGGGGGCTTTCCCCTCCACGATGGTGCGGTAAGCGGCCTCGGTGCGATCCCAGCGTTCGTCGCGGTCCATGCCGTAGTAGCGTCCCATCACCGAGCCCACCCTGCCGGTCCCGAGCCGCCGCATGGTCGAAACCAGCCGCTCCAGGTAGGGCCGGGCCGATCGAGGTGGCACGTCCCGGCCGTCCAGCATGGCGTGCACCGCCGTGGACTCACAGCCCCGACGATCCGTCAGCTCCAGAAGGGCCTCCAGGTGCTTCAGGTGGCTGTGCACGCCGCCGTCCGAGACGAGCCCCACAAGGTGCAGCGTGGCGTCCCGCTCCAGCACCCCGTCGATCACGTCGTTGAGGACCTCGTTGTCGAAAAAGGATCCATCCTCCACCGCACGGTTGATCCGGGTCAGCGGCTGGTGGACCGTGCGTCCGGCGCCCAGGTTCATGTGGCCGACCTCGGAGTTTCCGATCTGGCCGGCCGGGAGGCCCACGGCCCCCCCGGCCGCGGTCAGCCGGCTCCAGGGCTGCTCACGGAACCAGCCGTCCAGGACGGGTGTCTCGGCCCGTGCGATCGCGTTGCCCTCCGTCTCCTCCCGCAGACCGAACCCGTCGAGGACGACGAGAACGACCGGACCGTCGGGCCGAGAGCTCACGGGGATCCCCTCAGTGGTAACTGGGCAGATGGTCGAAGGAATCGTCGATCAGGCGGCGGTACAGCTGCACCGTCGTGAGGTCGCTCTGAAGGCTCAGGAAATCCACGACGGGGTGCGGTGAATCGAGCTCCCGGAAGAACGGAGCCTGCCGGTAAATGACGTCCGGGCTGCACCGGAGGTGATCGTACAGCTCCCGGAAGATCGAGCGGGCCTCCAGGGCCACGGGAGCCTCGCCCACCTCCCGGTATAGGTTATCGAACATGAAGGAGCGCAGTTCGGCGGTGGCTTCACGGATCTCGTCCGACATCCCGATCTCCCCGGTTTCCCGACCCGTGACGATAATGTCGCGCACGCTGCGGTCGATGCGGTGACCGCCGTGTTCCCCCAGTACGTCAAGCGGCTCGGCGGGGAGTTCTTCGGGGCGAAGGTACCCCCCCTTCAGGGCGTCCTCGATGTCGTGATTGAGGTACGCCACGGTGTCACACAGACGCACGATCCTGCCCTCGCGGGTGATCGGCTCGGGGGCCGTGACGTCCTCGTGGAGAATGGCCCCGGAGTTGGAGTGGCGGACGATGCCGTCACGCACCTCGCGGGTCAGGTTAAGCCCCTCGCCCTCCCGGGCGAGGTGGTCCACCACCCGGAGGGATTGACGACTGTGGTGGAATCCCCCGTCGGTCACCTCGTCCAGCACCGACTCCCCGGTGTGGGCAAACGGCGTGTGCCCGATGTCGTGACCGAGCGTGATCGCCTCGGTTAAATCCTCGTTGAGCCCCAGGGCCCGGGCCACCGATCGACTGATCTGCATCACTTCGAGGGTGTGGGTCAGCCGGGTGCGCGTATCGTCGTTGACCGGTTCGATAAACACCTGGGTTTTGAACTTCAACCGGCGGAAGGCCGCGGTGTAGAGGATCCGATCACGATCCAGCTGGTAGCAGGTCCTGAGATCGTCCTCCGGCTCCCCCCGTTCCCTTCCCCTCGTTTCGTCCGCTCGCTGGGCGGCTTCGCTCAGGACGGCGTCCTGGTTTTGTTCGATGGTCCGTCGAATCGATCCATCGGTGAGCGGTTTCAACGGTTTCCTCCGGTGAACGGGAAGGTTACGGACCGTCGAACCCGCGGGGCCCCGTGGGAACACCTCCGGGGTCAGCCGGTCGAAGGGTCCGTCCGGTCCACTGCTTCGGGGGGAATTGTATCAGGCCCCTCCGGCCTCCGGCCGAAGGAAATCAGTCCATCGGCCAGTAGTCCCCGATCAGAGGTTGGAGCTCCCGCTGGCGTTCGGGGGGCACGGCCTCACGGTCCGTAATCAGGCTTCCCTCCAGGGCCGACTCGCACTCGCAGGACCGTCCGAGGTCCAGCTCGGGCACCGCCGCCCGAAGGAGGGTTCGGGCGGCCGAGGTCGTCACGCGGAGGTTCTCCATCATGACCGTCGGATCCCCCTCGGCCCCCTCCTCCCTCCAGGCGTCGTAATCCGTGATCATCCCCACGGCCGCGTAACAGATCTCGGCCTCACGGGCGAGCCGAGCCTCGGGCATGAGGGTCATGCCGATGTAATCGGCCCCGAACGACCGATAAAGCCGGGACTCGCTCCGGGTGGAAAACTGGGGCCCCTCGATGCAGACGTAGGTGCCTCCCCGGTTGATCGGCGTGGACAGGGTGTCCCTGCCGGCCTCCAGCGTCCCCCGCAGGTGTTCACAAAAAGGTTCGGTTAACCCGACGTGCACGACGAGGCCCCGGCCGAAGAACGTGTTCTCCCGGCTGCGTGTCCAGTCGATGACGTCGTCCGGAACCGCGAGTTCACCGGGACAGCGTTCGGGCTGCAGGCTCCCGACGGCCCCGACGGAGACGATTCGTCGGACCCCCAGCCGCTTGAGGGCCCAGATGTTGGCCCGACTGTTGACCTCGCCGGGCAGCAGGGAATGGTCCTGGCCGTGGCGGGGGAGAAAGGCCAGCGCCCGGGACCCCAGTCGCCCGAGGGCGATGCGGTCCGACGGGGGGCCGAAGGGGGTTTCGAGCGAGCGGTGCTCCTCGAGGTCGAACCCCTCGACCTCGTAGAGCCCGCTTCCTCCGATCACGCCGATCTCGGGCATCATCCAGTTGCCCGGGTACGCGGCGGGGAGACGGCCGGGACGGGTGAGCAGGACGGGGGGGCGGGCTCCGCCTCCTTAACGAACCTGATTGATGCGCCCGAAAACGGCATTTTTCTCGTCGTCGTCCCCGACGTAGACGCCCCGGTATTCCTTGTTGTATGCCTGGGGAATCAAAATTTTGGCCCGTTTGACGAGGAAGGCGCGATCGAGGTCCGGGTCCAGCCGAACGTGGAGGCGGCC
>CAZEBV010000160.1:0-5153 GCA_964510695.1 uncultured bacterium | reverse complement strand
CCCGGCGAACGCCGAGAGCCGATTCCCGAGCACCTGAATGATCCCGCTTCGGTTGACGCCCTCGCTGAGGATGAACATGCACAGGATGGTGATCGTGGCCTCGCTGGCGAAGCCGGAGATCGCCTCCCCGGTCGAAAGGCCGGTGAGGGGCTCGAACGCCGCCAGAACCACCGGGATCCCCAGGGCCAGAACGTACAGGGGCACCGGCTCCCAGAAGAAGAGCCCGACCAGCATCACCAGGAACATCAGCATGAAGACGACCTCGAGGGAGAGGGTGGGGCGAGGGGCGGCTGACCCGCCGGCTTCGACCCCCCATGCCGGGGTGGCCGCGAGGAGGGCCCACAGGACGAACCCGACGACCATCAGACGAAGCGCAGGGGAGAGGCGCAAGCGACAGGTCATCTTCATGGTGGAACCGGTCAGGGGACGGCGAAAGAATCGGGATCCGCAGGGGAAAAATTTTATGAACCACGTCCTCCAGTGACAATTTCCGGCGGCGGAAAACTCACCCGGAGGTTCGGCGGAAGTAGTAGACCCGGCTCTTGCCGAGAACAGGGTTCAGCAGAGCGTTCAGCGCCCGGGTAAGGGCGGGCTTTCGCCGCTGGTCCCATTTCAGCACCTTCATGTACTGGCACAGCAGCCGGGACGAATCGTGCCGGTCCCACCACAGGCACGTCAACCACCAGTAGGGCGTATGGAGGGCCATCGCATGGTGCTCATCGTACTGGCGAAAGCCCATGGACGCCAGCCGATCGGGAATCTCGTTCGCCGGAAAGATGCGCAGGTGTCCTCCCGGAATGTCGTAGTATAGCTCCTCCAGCACCCAGCAGATCCACTCCGGCACGAACCGGGGCACGCTGATCGCCAGCCGGCCGCCGGGTCTGAGCACTCGAGTCAGTTCCCGGAGGGCTCCCCGGTAATCCGGGACGTGCTCCAGCACCTCCGCACAGATCACCGCGTCGAACGTCCCGTCCGGAAAGGGCAGCTCCAAAAGCGAGGCTCCACTCAGGTTACGGCGCTGCTTCAAGGACGGGTCCGAATCCCCCGTGACTCCGAACCGTTTTAATTCCCCCAGGTGCGCATCGACCCCCACGGCTTCCACATCGTACCGGCGGCAGGCAGCCCGCAGGTGCCGTCCTTCCCCTCGACTGCATCCCGCGTCCAGGATCCAATCGCCCTGCCTCAGCCCCAGCCTATCCACGTCCACGGTCTGCATCCTATCGGCCCTCCGCGTCGAGGCATTACAGCGGCCATCCACGTCGGTTCGCACGAACCGTCCTCCGACATGGTATGGTTGGGTCGGTTCGAGACGGAAGGCTTAAGATCGAAGCTTTACGCCGAAAGCGAACGGGCGAATCTTTTTCCTCCGGGCAGAGTGTGAGTCCATCCCGATGAAACTCAGAATCTCCCCCTTCTTTGCCCTTCTGCTCGCGGCCGGGACCCTCTGGTACGGGCTGGAGGTAGCGTGGTCACTTTGGACCGCATCCGCCCTCCCCCTCGGTCCCGAGGCGTTCCTGGTGGGCTGGCTGCTGGTCGCCGGGTGGACTCTTTTCCTGGCGGGCCTGGTTCCCGTCCTCGAGCGTCGGGTCGGGTCGAAGGCAAGCACCCTGATCCTGCTTGGCCTCTGTGCCCTCCTGATCGTCGCCAAGGTCCGCCTGGTGCTGGGCGCCCGGCCCCTGCCGGTTGTCAGCCTGCTTTACCTCCTGATTCCCCTTGCGCTGGTTGCCCTCGCCCCCGTCCTCGGACGCCGGGGAAACCCGGCCGGGGCCGGGTTGATCCTGCTGATCGTCGGAATTCTCTCCACGGACGTTCTCAAGGTATTCTGGCTTCAGACCCGGGGTATGACGCTCCGGGAGGTCATGGTTGGCTCCACGGCCGGAGTAATCCTGCTGGGCGTCCTGGCCGCCGGCCAGCACTTCGGCTCGGGCCTCGCCGGGCGGGGGCGGCGGCGTGCCCCGCTGCTTCTGACCGCCGCCATGCTGGCGGCGGCGGTCGGTGGAACACTCCTGTACCTGGTCGGGGTGCCGAGGGCGCTTCCGTCCCAGGTCCGGCCGGGGACCCCGCCCGCCTCTCCTGAGCGGGTTACGCTCGAGGGTCAACGGGCAATCGACGATCTGCCCAACATCATCCTGATTTCGATCGACACGCTCCGCTGGGACATGGTCCCGCCGAGGGCCCGGGAGCGGTTGAACCTTCGGCTCCCCTCCCTGCGGGAATTGTGGAAGGACAGCATCGACTTCACCCGGGCCTACAGCACCACCGGCTGGACCCTCCCCTCCCACGCCAGCCTGTTCACGGGGGAGCTCCCCGTGCGGCACCGGGCGGTCAAGCTGAACGCCTCCGAGATCCGGCCCGAATCAACGACCTACACGTCCTACCTCCGACAGGTCGGCTACCACACGGCGGGGTTCACCGACGACGGGGCCGTCAGCCGAAGCTTCGGTTTCGACCGTGGGTTTGATCTTTACTGGGAACAAAAACCGTCGTCCACCCCGACACTGCCGCTTAAGAAGCATTTCTTGCCCGGCCCCGTGGAGCTGTCAGTGGCCCTTTCCCGGACGCTGCCCGACGGAACTCCTTCCCTCCGGCGGCCTCTGGACAACCGCCCTTATCTAAACGACGTGGCCTCCGTCACGGACTGGACACTCCCGTTCCTCCACAGCCCCCCCATCCGGATACCCTCTCGAACCAAACTGCGTTTTTTCCGCCGCAACCTGCATCACGCCCGCCACTGGATCCGTTCCCATGCATCCTCTTCCCGGCCGTTCTTCCTGTTCCTCCACACCTACCAGGTCCACGACTACGGCTACGCTCGAGCCGAGAAACCCCTCTACCCGGGCGACGTAGACTACCTCGAGCGATATTATCCGGCCCCGCTGATGGCCTACCCGGACGTTCTGGAGGACCGACGTTCGCTTCATCCGGACCCACCGCCGACCGTGGACGTCGTCTGGCAGCGCTTTCAGCGCCTGGAAATTCCGGGCCTGAACCCGAATCATCGCCGGCGCTTCCGCGAGCGGCTCGGGGATCTTTCAGAGAAGGATCGTGAGCCCTTCCGCGATCACCTTCGGCTGTGGAACCGCCGCGGGGACGAAGTATTCGAGTTGATGGTCGAGCGGCTGCAGATTCGTGTCATGGCCCAGTCGCCGCGCGTCTGGCAGCGCTTCCTGAACCGACCACCGAAGTACAAACGCTCCATCCTGGGTCCGGGGGAGGACGCCCTTCGGGCGCTGACCATGACCCCGATCCAGGCCCGACTGACCAAACACTTCATGTATCGCCACATGGTGAAATCGATCGACGAGAAACTCGGCGGCTTCCTGGATCACCTGAAGGAACGCGGCCTCTATGAGGATTCCCTGATCCTCTTCATCTCCGACCACGGACAGGGTTTCGAAGTCACCGACCGCACCGACGGCCACTGCTGCGGGCAGCTTTCGGAGGTGCTTCTGAAGATACCCATCTGGATGAAACTCCCGGAGAAGCAATCGGCGGGCACGACCGTCCAGCGTCGGATTCAGATCCAGGACGTCTTCCCGATGACCTTGGACCACCTGGGGATCCGACGCGAGGGAAAACCCTGGTTCAGCCAGTCCCGCGTGTCCCGGCGCGTGCCCTTCCGGCTGCCCGAGCGGGAGGTACTGCTGGGTTCAAGCACGGTCGGCATCCACCACGCCGATCCGAAACATTTCCGGGTTTTCGCTCACGATGGTCGCTACAAGGCCATCAAGGACTCCCGGAAATCCGGGGTCCGGTTCTGGCGGGTCCACCCGGCGAATCCCCACCAGTTCGAGGTACCCCGTGCGGCAGTGCCCCCCCGGTCCCGAAAGGAGCTCCTCGAGGCCCTTCGCGGGCACGCCGAGCTCTTCGGGCCCTCCAACCCGTACCTCGAGGAAGACGAAAAAATCGAGGGTAAATTGCGGGAGAACCTCAAGGGATTAGGGTACCTCTAACGGAATCAAAACTCCCACCAATGACTTCATCACACCGTTTCCTGGCTCTCCCGGACCCATCCCCGATCTGAATAAACATTAAAGTGATAACGACGATGTATTTCATGCACTTGAGAAGGCTGCGGGTTGACCCGGCTCCTCTCCTGCTTCTGATCGCCTATTGCCTGCTGGAACTCCTGTGGCACATCCTCAGGGGTCCCGTCCTTCCGGTGAGCACTCTCTTCATGGGAGCCAGTTTCGTCGGGGCCATCGGAGTAGCCTGGGGAATCCTGGTCCTTCTGGAAGAAACACGGGTCCACGACAGTATCATAGTGGGAATCGTGACAGCTGTCCTGGTCGGAAAATACTGGGTCGTGGCAGGATCCAACATTTCCCCATGGTCCGTCGCCCCCGTCGTCATCCCGTTAATCCTGATAGGGATCGTCTCCCTGCTCCCGGTATATCCTTTCGTTGAAAAAACCACCTGGAAAGCCTGCCTCTTAATCGCGCTGATAATGAGTACCGACACGATCAAGGTGCTCTGGCTCTGGACCCGGGGGGCAGGGTGGACATCCAGAGTTTACCTTGGATTAAGCCTCACGCTCGCTCTGGGGATCGGGTTGCTGGGATGGCCATCCGTGAAATCGTTCCTTCGGCGGTGGCAATGGGGGGTTACGGTCGTCCTCGGAGTCGTCCTGCTGAGCACGTCGTTAATGTGGGAGGCTTCCCGTTCCTCCCCGATACTCGACGCAGGCCATCAGCCGAGCCGCTCCCGGTTCAGGGGAACGGTCCCTGAAGCTCGCCTGGATGGTGCCGGGAACGACAGCAATCCTCCGAATATTATCTTGATTTCTCTGGACACCCTCCGCTGGGATCGGATACCTCCGCGAAGCCAACACTTAAACCTTCCTAACTTGCAAAAACTGCGGCGGGACAGCATGAGTTTCCACCGCGCCTACAGCACGTCAAGCTGGACCCTACCCGCCCATGGCAGTCTCTTCACGGGCCTGCTACCCGTTGAACATGGCGGTCTGATCTGGAATAGAATTTACCCGAATCGAATCTTCTATACCCACCTCCTTCAAAAATTAGGATACCGGACAGGGGCCTTTACCGACGGTGTGCCCGTAAGCCAACGGTTCGGATTTGGGAGGGGGTTCGATGTTTTCTGGGAGCAACCGCGTCCGTTTCCTGCTCTTCACCACGCGAATTTCACCCCCG
>CAZEBV010000159.1:0-5158 GCA_964510695.1 uncultured bacterium | reverse complement strand
CTTCTTCAGCTCATCCTTCTCCTGGCCGCCTTCACGCTGGGTTTCTACGTCAAACGGATCCTCTACCAACGGCGGCTCAACCGGGCGCGCCGGCAGGCCCGCGCCATCCGGCGGGAGGCCGAGGAGGACGCCCGTCCGGATCCGGAGGAACTCGAACGGGAAAAGGAGCGCATCGAGACCTACCGACGCAAACTCGAGGACCAGATCGAATCCCTCCGAAAATCGATCGAACACCAGGAGGAGCACCTCGAGTCCCTCGACGAACGCCTCGAGAACCGTGAGGAGCTTCTCGAGAACCTCCGGGACGAGGTTCGAACCACCGAGGAGAACCTCGACCCTCTCCGGGAGCACCTGGACGAACGGCGCGAGACGATCCGTGACGAACTCGAGGAGAAATCCGGCCAGCGGCGGGAGGACATCCTGGAAGAAATCGAGGACGAGCTTCTCTCCGAGGCCCGGCTGCGGGCGCAGACCCTCCGCAAACGCCGGGAGGAGATCATGGAGGACCACCGGGACGACCACGCCGCCCGCGTGCTCCGCAGTGCGATCCCCCGCTGCGACATCACCTCCCCCGTGGACGTCCCCTCCGCGGTCCTGAAGTTCCCCGACGAGGACGCCCTGGACCAGTTCAGGTCCTTCTACGAGGAACACGAGGACCGGCTGGTCGAGGAACTCGGGACCGGGGTCCGGTTCGAGGCCGACCCCGACCGGGCCGTCGTGGAGACCCTGGAACCCGTTCCGAAGGAAATCGCCCACCGAACCCTGACCAACCTGATTCAGCAGAAGAAATTCTTCTACGAACTCGTCGAGAAGGGGAAGGAACGCTACACCCGTCAGGTCGAAGCCGAGAAAACCCGGGCCGCGGGCGAAGCCCTGAAGGAGTGTCGGCTCGATGACGTGCCCGAGGAACTCGTCGACTACCTCGGCGTGCTGAAATTCCGCACGTCCTACGGCCAGCAGCAGCTCGTTCACAGCCGTGAGGTGGCCATGCTGGGTTCCCTGATGGCCCACGAGATCGGGGCGGACGCCGAGGTTACCCGCCGGGCGGGCCTGCTGCACGACATCGGAAAGGCCATCGACCGCCAGCGTGACAGCGGCCACGCCGTCATCGGGGCCGAGCTGGCCGAGGAGGCGGGGGAATCCGAGCGGGTCGTCAACGCCATCGGCAGCCACCACGGGGACATGGAACCCGAATACGCCGAAAGCTTCATCGTGGCGGCGGCCGACGCCATCTCGGGGAGCCGACCGGGGGTCCGCCGTCAGACCCTCAGCAACTACTCCGAGCGTATCCAGTCCCTGCTCGAACTCGCCCGGGAACGGAAGGGCATCCGAAAGGTCTACGCCATGAACGCCGGCCGGGAACTCAGGGTCCGGGTGAACCGCAACGAGATTCAGGACGAGGACCTCGAGGAACTGGCGCGCTCGATCGCCCGGGAGATCGAGGAGAAACTCACCTACAGCGGGCAGATCAAGGTTAATACCATCCGGGAAACGAAAATCACCGAAACCGCCCGGACCCGCTAACCCCCCCGCTTCACCTCGAAGCGAGCCCCCAGCTCCCTGAGGTCCCCGAAGAAGTCCGGGTAGGATTTCGCCACGCACTCCGCGCCCTCCACCACGAGGTTCCCCCGCCGAAGCCCCAGGACGCTGAAGGCCATCGCCAGACGGTGATCCCCGTGGGCGTTCAGGGTGACGGACCCGTTCGTCCCGTCCGGATCCGACCGCACCACCATTCGATCCCCCTCGGTCCTCACCTCCACGCCCGCCCGGCGTAACTCACGGGCGGTCGCGTGAACTCGATCGCTTTCCTTGTTGGTGAGGTGACCGAGGTTCCTCAGCGTGGTCGCCTTTTTCCCCGCGCTCCCGAGCACCGCCAGAACGGGAACCAGGTCGGGACAATTCACCGCGTCGACCGTCAACCCCTCCGGCCGGGTCGGACCGCGGACCCGAAGCCCGGGCGGCTGATCCTCCGTCCAGGCCGCGTCCACGCCCGCCTGCTGAAGGAGGTCGACGATGCGCCGATCGGCCTGGGGATCCTCGGGATCCAGCCCCCGAAGAACGACCTCCCGCCCGGCGGTGGCGGCGGCGACCAGGTGAAAAGCCGCCGAGCTGTAGTCCCCCGGCACGGTGTAGTCGAGGGGATCCGGTTCATCGACTTCCACGGTGAAGGTGTCCCCCTTTCGGGTCACCCGGAATCCCCCGCGGCGAAGCACCCGCACCGTCATCGTCACGTAGGGGGCACTGACCAGGCCGTCCACGACTTTCAGGCGCCCCCCGTCCACGGCGGCCAGGGCCAGAAGCCATCCGGAGACGATCTGGCTGGTGGTCTCGCCGCTGACCGGAACCGGCCCGTCGGGGAGCGGCTGATCCGGGAAGCAGGTCAGCGGAACGGTGCCCGCCTCGTCCTCGGCCTCCACCCGAAACCCCGCCTGACGCATGGAGGCCATCACGTTGCGGTTGGACCGGCGCCTCAGCGTGCCGCGGCCGTCCAGCACCACCTGCTCCGGGCCCGGGCAGACCGAGCACAGGGGGATCAGAAACCGAAGCAGGGTGCCGCTCTCCCCGACCTCGAACCGCTCGGTCTCGAGGTGGAGGGGCCGCGGCGCCTCGACCTCGACGGCCCGCTTCGCCTGGTGCACCTGTGCCCGGAAGCCCTCCAGGCACGAGAGGGTTGCGTCCGTGTCCTCGGAGGCCAGCGGCCGGACGATCCGCCCCTTCCCGGCCAGCAGCGCCGTCAGGTAGGCACGGTGCGTGTAGGATTTCGAGGCGGGCACCCGAAGATCCCCCGAAAGCTCGGAGGGGGACGCGAAGCGTACTTTCATCCGGGGGACCCCCGGGAGCCGTCCGTGCTGGACCGCGCGGCCGCGTTCAGGAGGAGTCGACCTCGATGCCCTCGTCCCGGTCCAGCCGCTCGAGGGCCTGCTCGGAGGCGGCCTGTTCGGCCTCCTTCTTGGTGTCCCCCCGACCCCGCCCGTACAGCTCCCCGTCAATCCGGACCGACACCACGTGAACCGGGTCGTGCTGGGGGCCCTTCACGTCCTCCAGCACGTACTCCGGATGGGGAAGCCCCACCTCCTGAACGACCTCCAGCAGCATCCCCTTGTAATTGCGGCTGCCCTCCTCGAGGTAGCGATCGATCTCACGGCGAAGGTGGGGCAGGATGAACTCCCGGGCCTTCCTCGCGCCCGCCGAGAGATAAATGGCTCCCATCAGGGCCTCCAGGCCGTCGGCCACGACCTTGGCACGCCCCCGGGAGGATCGGGCCTCCCCTTTGCTGAGCCGCACGTACTCCTCCAGTCCGAGCCGGGACGCAATCCGCTTGAGGGCCTCGGTGTTCACGGAGGCGCTTTTGATCTTCGAAAGACGACCCTCCGGCGCCTCCGGGAACCGCCGGAAAAGGTGCTCGCTGACCACGGTTTCCAGCACGGCGTCCCCGAGGAACTCCAGGCGCTCGTTGTCGTAGTCGAGGTTTTGCTCGTTGGCGTAGCTTCGGTGGGTGAGGGCGGCGAGGTAGTGGCGGGCGTTCTCCCGGACCGGGAGGTCGAAGGCGTCGTTGAAACGATCGACGAGGTCCTGGTCTTCCTCACGCACGTGGACGAACCCTTCTCGATGGAATGGAGGGAAATCCACCCCTCCCCCACGAGCCGGTCATCCTTCGGTGGCTAACCCTCAGTCCGTAAAAATCAGCGTGGCGTTGTGTCCTCCGAACCCGAAGGTGTTGGACAGGGCCACGTTGACCTCGACGGACTCCTTCTCGTTGGGTACGTAATCGAGGTCACAGTCCGGATCGGGCGTCTCGTAGTTGATCGTCGGGGGGATCACGTCACGCTGGAGGGCCATCACGCAGGCCACCGCCTCGACGGCACCCGCGGCCCCCAGGAGGTGACCGGTCGAGGATTTGGTGGAGCTGACCTTCAGGGCCTCGGCGTGCTCCCCGAAGACCGAACGAATCGCCTGCGTTTCGGTGGCGTCGTTCATGGGAGTGGACGTGCCGTGAGCGTTAATGTAATCCACCCGCTCGGGGGACAGCGAGGCGTCCTCCAGGGCCCGGTCCATGCATTCGGCGGCCCCGTAGCCGTCCTCGCGCGGGGCGGTGATATGGTGGGCGTCCCCGCTCTGACCGTACCCCACCAGGGAGGCCAGGATCGGGGCTCCGCGGGCCTCGGCGTGCTCGCGGGACTCCAGCACGACGGACCCGGCCCCCTCCCCCATGACGAAACCGTCCCGGTCCCTGTCGAAGGGGCGGCAGGCGGCCTCGGGGTCGTCGTTGCGGGTCGACAGGGCCCGAATCGCACAGAACCCCGCCATTGCCAGCGGCGTGGTCCCGGCTTCGGCGCCGCCGGCCACCATGACGTCGGCCTCCCCCCGCTCGATGACCCGGGCGGCGTCCCCGATGGCGTGGTTGCCGGTCGCACAGGCGGTGACGACGGCCTTGTTGGGACCCCGGCACCCGTTTCGAATGGAAACCTGCGCGGCGCCCATGTTGATGATCAACTTGGGAATCAAAAACGCCGAGACGCGACGCGGACCGTTCTCGAGGAAGTTTTCGTATTCGGACTCGATGGTCTGCAGGCCGCCGATGCCGGAACCGATCACGACGCCCACTCGATCCGGATCGTAACCCGGATCCTCCAGGTCGAACCCGGCGTGCTCCATCGCCTCCTCGGCCGCCACCACGCCGTACTGGACGAAAATGTCCATCCGGCGGGCTTCCCGGTCCGAGAAGTAATCGGAGGCGTCGAAGTCGTCCACGGTGGCGGCGAACTCGACCTTCAGGTCCTCCAGGTCCTCCTCGTCGAAGCGATGACCCAGGTGTCGAACGCCGCTTCGTCCCTCCGTGACCCCCTCCCAGAAGGCCTCCCGACCCACGCCGTTGGGGGCCACCGCCCCCAGTCCGGTCACGACCACCTCCCGGGATTCCATCCGTTCAACCTCCCCCGAAGCGAGTTACTCCAGATCTTCCAGCGCGTCGATGGCCTGACCGACGGTCGTGATCTGTTCGGCTTCCTCGTCGGGAATAATGACGTCGAACTCCTCCTCGAAGCCCATCACGAGCTCGGCGAGGTCCAGGGAGTCCGCCCCCAGGTCCTCCTCGAAGGAAGACTCCAGCGACAGCTGGCCGCGATCGACACCCATCTGTTCC
This sequence comes from uncultured bacterium, assembly GCA_964510695.1. Taxonomy (GTDB): domain Bacteria; phylum T1Sed10-126; class T1Sed10-126; order T1Sed10-126; family CAZEBV01; genus CAZEBV01. The sequence continues at coordinate 15 of CAZEBV010000159.1, read as the reverse complement.
TCGATCACGTCGAAC
>CAZEBV010000158.1:0-5228 GCA_964510695.1 uncultured bacterium | reverse complement strand
GCCGGGCCAGCTCCTCGACCACCCCGCGCGGAACGGTGTCGTCGAGATCCCCGACCTCCACGTCGAACTCCGAGGCAAGGGTCGATTGAAGTTCCTCGCTGGTCACCTCGAGGTCGTAGGCGAGTTCATAGACGGGGGTGCCGTCCCCGTCCTCCTCCGAGGATGCCCCCTCAACCTCGTCCTCAGTCTCTTCGACGTCTTCGGCCTCGTCGGGAACCTCGTCCGCCTCCCCGGCGTCCGCTTCTTCCTCCGGTGACTGGATGCCGTAATGCTCCCGGAGATCCTGAACCACCTCGGGGTCGAGGGTCTCGTCGAGGTCCTCGACCTCCCGATCGAATTCGGAGGCGAGGGTCTCGATCAGTTCGTCGGTGGTGACCTCAAGCTCGTAGCCGATCTCGTACAGAGGGACCTGATCGCCGGTGGCGGTTTCCGTCTCTCCCCCGGCCTCCTCGGACGTGGTCTCCGCCGGTGACCCCTCATGGGCGTAATAGGAGCCCACTTCCTCGGCGATGGGCTCCGGCACCCCCTCCTGAGGATCGAAGGTCGGAATCCCGTACTCGGACTCCAGGGTGTCGATGAGTTCGCTGATGGGAACGTCCAGGTCGTGGGCCAGCTGATAGACGGGAATGATGGGGGTTTCGTCGAAGGAGGCGGGGGCGTGGTCCTCCCAAGAGAGATCGGAGTAATACACCTTCAGCCAGGCCATCAGGTCGTCGTTAACGCCGTCGTCCGGGTTGAGGACCTTGACCTCGAACTCGGATTCGAGGACGTCCATCAATTCCCGGGTTGTCACATCAAGCTCATGCGCCAACTCATAGATCAACATGAACGTCCGCCCCGTCGATAAACTAGATTTATTGCTTTGTCTTATTAATTGTGAATATGACGCTCCGCTCTGGCAAATGAATCGACGCTTCCCGCCGGTAACGGGACGCTGATCCCACGCTCTTATTATAGCTCATTGTTTCGCCGGGTCACCCGGTCCCCGGAAACCAGAAAACCTCGTCCCCGGGACCGGAGAATGGGACGATGACGCCTCTATTCTACCCGGTTCCCCGCGGCTTAAAACAACTGGAAGTGGGGTCGACCCCTTCGGCCCGCCGACGGCGTTGATTTCCCACGTATCTGCCGTAGGGTGGGACGGAACGTCCGATCGGCTCTGAATTCTCCGTCCGGGTGTGGCTCGCATGGGGACCCGACAGGCCTCGTCCTTCCGCTGGGTGATCCTCGGCCTATCCTTCCTTCTCAGTTTCGTGACCGTCGGATGGCTCTTCCTCGGGCTTCCCATCTTTCTGCCCGCCATGCGTGAGGACCTCGGGGTGGGCATCGCCGCGGTCCAGTTCGTGTTCGGGGCCATCTCGTTCGCCCTCATCTTCACGAACTTCCTGGGCGGGGTCGCGGGGGTTCGCTTCTCCCTTCGAAGGGTGGTCGGAATCGGCGCCGTGCTGCTGGGTCTCTCCGCCCTCATTCGCGGCCTGTTCCCCACCTACCCGGCCGCCCTGCTCGCCAGCGTCGTGGCCGGAGCCGGCGTCGGCCTGGCCGAACCGAACTTTATTGCCGTGCTGTCACGCTGGTTCCCGTCGGAGGAGCTGGGCACGGCCAACGGTATCCGGATGGCGGGGGTGACCACCGGGGCCGGAACGGCCCAGGGCGTGGTGGCCCCCTTCCTGATGGAGGCTCTCGGAGGATGGCAGGCGACCCAGCTTACGATGGGAGCCGTGGTTCTGGGGGTGTCGCTGCTCTGGTTCGTCGTCTACCGGGATCCGATCCCGACGGAGGACGGAACGAAACAAACCGGCGAGACTCATCCGGGCACCGATCTGATCCCCCTCCTGAAGCGCATGTTCTCGATCCCCGACATGGTCCTGCTGGGCGGGATCATGGTTCTCGTCCTGTTCAGCGCCCAGTCCTTCATGGGCATGCTTCCGGCCTGGCTGGACGCGATGGACTTCATCCCCCCCGGTCGGATCGGCTTCTACAGCTCACTGCTGTTCTGGTTCTCGCTGGTCGGGCAGCTCACGCTTCCCGGTCTTTCGGACCGGGCGGGTCGACGAAAGCCGTTCGTTTACCTCTCGGCCCTGCTGGCGCTCGGGGGTGTGTTGGTGGTGAGCGCCGCGAGCGGTCCCCTCGGGCTGGTGGCCGCCGGCCTGTTCGGGGGACTGGGCGGGGGAGCGATTTTCCCCCTGTTGATGTCGATCCCCGGGGAACACCCGGAGGTGGGGGCGGCGCTGAGCGGGCTGGGCGTGGGGTTCCTCTACTCGGTGGGTCAGCTGGGGGGGACCGTGGGGCCTCCGCTCAGCGGCTGGGCGTTCGGAACCGGAGGCCTCCTGGCCTCCGTTCTGACCGTCGGCCTCCCCTACATCCTGCTGATGGCCCTGGTCCCCGGGTTGACGGAGACCGGACCCGCCGCCCGGTCGACCCCGTCGTAAGTCTGGAGCCCGGCGGGCCCCTCAATCCCCGGGGTTCTCCTGGCTGTTGGCCATCCGAAGGACCCGGTTGAGAACCTCCACGAATTCCTGGTAGAAATCGTGTTCACGCACCCGGATCTCGTGAATCTCACCCGTCCGTTCGATATGGCGCAGTTCCTGGGTGATGCGGTAGAGAGGCCCGGCGATCCGGTTGGTCATGCGAAGCACGAGGAAGGAGAAAATGGCCAGAACAACCCCCAACGTGCCCAGTGCCAGGTAGGCCCGCTCCATCACGAACGCCAGGATGCCCTCTAACACTGCAGGATCGGTGAGGACGGGGGCCACGAACCGATCGAACAGGGAAAGGCAGAACCAGGTGAAGCTCCCGAGAATCACAATGACCGACAAAAGTCCTCCCATAAAAAGGGCGAGCAGGCCGAGCTGAACCGGGATGTTAATCAGGGAGAACCAGCGTCGGTTCACGGAGAACACCACCGAAACGCGTTGTCAGCCAACCGGGCAGACCTTCGACACGGCGGACATCATATCATCCGATCACGGGCGAACGAGCCGAGGGACCTTCGTCCGGGCAGGCCCCTTTAATCACGGTAAAAGGCGGCGGCCGCTCTCACCCCTTACTCCCCGTCCTCGCGGTGGTCGTGCCGCCGGAGCGTCTTGAGGGGAACCTCCGCGAGGGCCGCTTTGCTGGTGGCCTCCAGCACGACCGGGGGGGCACAATCGGCCTCCAGGGCCTCGAGCCACCGGGCCAGACAGACGCACCAGCGATCCCCCGGCTCCAGGCCGGGGAAATCGATCCGAGGGCGGGGCGTCATCAGGTCGTTGCCCCGGGAACGGGAGAACCGCAAAAACTCCTCCGTCATCACCGCGCAGATCTGGTGGCGCCCGTGATCCTCCTCCGTGTAGCGGCATAACCCGTCCCGGAGGTACCCGGTCCGGGGATCCCGGCTGCAGGTCCGAAGCGCGCCCCCCAGCACGTTCTCCTCGGTCATCGCGGCATCACTCCGAGGCGGTACGAGGTCCTGGCGGCTGCTGCCGCGCACGACGTACGTGGCGGTCCAGTACCGTACCGTCCGAACGGACCGCCACGAAACGCTGTTCGGATCCGATCAGCTCAACGAGGACGGCGTGGCGCGCGGGTTCGGCCCGCCGAAGCCACCAGGTCCACCAGGGCCAGTGCACCTCGCGCGGGCTGACCCCCCAGGCCCCGTCCCCGAGGTAGGTGACGCCCCTCGGATCGACCGTCCCGTCCAGGATCGGGGGGGTTCGTTTGTAGGCGTGGTCGTGGTGTTCGAAGGCCACGCTGACCCCGTAGCGCTCAAAAAGGGGTACCCAGTGACGGCGTATTTCCCGGCCGGTCCGGGCGTAGAATCCTTCGTGATACCCCCGAACCGAAGGAAACGCCGGCACGTGATAGATCGGGAAGACGTGGGGCACCCGTGTACGCTTTCGGAGAACGGATTCCAGCCACCGGGTCTGCTCCCCCGGTACGGGGTTCGTGTGGTTGGAGTCCAGGACCACCACGCTCAGGTAGTCGGCGGCGTCCAGAACGCCGTATCCGGGCTGCCCGGGAAACGCAAATAAACGGTAGAAGTAGGGGGCCTGACGGGCTCGCCATCGCCCCCCCGACTCGTAGTCCCCGGCCTGGTAGTAAAGACTGTCGGGGACCTCGTGGTTCCCGATGCCGGCCACGACCGGCACCACCCGTCCCTCCTCGTCCACCAGACTTCGCCGGGCGGCATCCAGCCATTGAATCCACCGGCGGGCCCGATCGAGACGGCCGTCGGCGTAGGCGAGGTCCCCTCCCAGGACGACGAAATCCGGATCGTAGCGCATCACGGTTCGGGCGGTTCGCTCCATCCACTTTCGACGTCCCATGACGTCCCCGCCCACCGCGAACCGAACCGGATCGCGGTGGGTCGCCGGAAGCGTACGGAACCGGTAGGAACGCTCGAACGCCGCCAGCCGAAACCGGTAGGTCGCTCCCGGCTGAAGACCCGTAAGCTCCACGCGGTGGACCGTCCGTCGAAGTTCGGGTACCCGAAACGCCTCCCCCGGGGCCGAACGCCAGCCGGTCTCCCCCGCTTCCCGGTATCGAACCCGCGTCGCCGGAGGAGAATCCCACCGGTCGATTCCGCTGTGCCAGTCGATGGTCATGGTGCGCGTGGGGTCGCGCTGCCACGACAGCAGCAGGGCCGCCGGATGCCGGGCCAAACCCGTCGGGGGCCTCGCCTGCGGGGAGGCTCCGGAAACGGCGGACGCCAACACCAGCAGCCCCGCGAGCACGCCGATCACAGCGGCACGGATCACCGCGGGAATTCCCGCTGGACCCCACGACCCCGCCGGGGGGGATCCGACGAGGGGGTCAACCGTTCAGCAGCTCGGCCCGGCGGGTTCGGTATTTCCGAACGTACCGTCCCACCGGGGGGACGATCGGCAAAAGCATCCTCACGGCGCCGCAGAACGCGTCGAACGATCGCCCCAGCACCGGCGACCAACCAATCCCGTACAGACGCCGGACCCGTTCCGGAAGAAACCCGCCGGCCAGGAAATACTGAGCCGGCATCGCGACCCAGCGAGCGTATAAAAGCTCACGCTGGAGCCGTCGGGCCACGGTGCCGACGGCCAGGACCTCCTCGATGGTGTTCCGATAATACTCGTAAAAAGCCTCGAGGTCCTCGGGGAGGGTGGAGTCGGGTACTCCGAACAGACGGGCGAACGTCCGGCTTTCCCGGTAGTACCTCTCCTTCTCGTCCCGGGAAAGCGGCCCCACCAGCTTCTCGTAGCCCGCGATGGCCCGGT
>CAZEBV010000157.1:0-5346 GCA_964510695.1 uncultured bacterium | reverse complement strand
TTCAAGTTCTCCACCTACGCCACCTGGTGGATCCGCCAGGCGATCACGCGGGCCATCGCCGACCAGTCGCGGACGATCCGAATTCCCGTTCACGTGGTCGAGGAGATCAACAAGGTCCTGCGGACCGCCCGTCAGCTCGTCCAGGAGCACAACCGGGAACCACAGGCCAAAGAAATCGCCGAGGCCCTCAACTGGGACGTCGACAAGGTCAAGCAGCTGCGAAAAATCGCCCGCGATCCGATCTCCCTGGAGACGCCCCTCGGCGACGACGAGGAGAGCCACCTGGGGGACTTCGTCGAGGACAAGAAGGTCGAGTCGCCGGAGGAGCGCACCACCGAGGAGCTCCTCAAGGATCAGCTGAGTGAGGTTCTCAAGAGCCTCGACTGGCGGGAGGAACAGGTGATCCGGCTTCGGTTCGGACTCGACGACGGTCACAAGCGGACCTTCGAGGAGATCGGGAACATGTTCAAGATCTCCCGGGAGCGGGTGCGCCAGATCCAGAACGACGCCCTGGAGAAGCTGCGTCACCCGTCACGCAGCGAACACCTCCGGGAGTACCTCAGCAAGATTTCCGGCGACCAGAAACGGCCGTCCTCCGTCCAGGCCTGATCGACCCGGGCGGCATCGTATCCGGCGGGCATCCGCGGGGTGCCTGCCCGAACCCGTCGAATCCGTTACCCTCTAAACGAACTCAACGGACGTTAACCACGTGGTGGGGGCCCGTGGTGGTGAAGCGACCATGAGCGGACCGGATCCCAACGTCGTATCCCGTCCGACGTCCCTCCCTTCCCGCGTTTCCCCGGGTTTCAAGCGCCCCGATACCTTCATCGTCGGGGCCCCAAAATGTGCCACGACCTCCATGTATTACTACCTCAAACAGCATCCGGGCGTCTTCATGTCCGTGCCGAAGGAACCCCTGTATTTCGGAAGCGACCTGACGTCCCACCGTGTTAAGACCCGGCGATTCGAGGAGTATTGTTCCTTCTTCGAGGGGGCCCGGGGGGCGCGGCGCGTGGGCGAAGCCTCCCCCTGGTACCTGTATTCGACCCGCGCGGCTCGAGAAATCCACGACTTCAACCCGAACGCCCGTGTGATCATCATGCTTCGCCACCCCGTGGACGCCATGCACGCCCTCCACAGCCAGAACCTGTACTCCGGGAACGAAACCGTGGAGGACTTCCGCGAGGCCCTCGAGCTGGAAGAGCGCCGCAGGCGGGGGGAATCGGTTCCGGTCTCAAGCCATTTTCCGGACGCCCTGTTCTACCGTGAGGTCTACCGGTACACGCCGCAGGTTCGACGCTTCCTGGAGGTGTTCGACCGGGAGAGGGTTAAAATCCTGCTGCTGGACGACCTCAAGCAGGATCCCGAGGCCTGCTACCGAAGCGTGCTGGAGCACCTGGAACTGCGTACGGCCGACCCCCCCAGCTTCGAACCGCACAACCGAAACTGTCAGTTTAAGAGCGACCTGATTCAGGCTCTCGTCCAGCGACTGCCGGGGCGAACCAAGGAAACCCTGCGTGACCTGTTCTCGGTTCGTCCCTGGGTCGACCTCTGGAAGGTGGTCGAACCCCTGCTCGTGGAACACCGATCCCGCCCCTCGCTGAACCCGGAATTCCGTCGGAAGCTTCTGGACGATTTCCGGGAGGACATCCGATCGCTGTCCGACCTGATCGGACGGGATCTGTCGCACTGGCTGGACGCCTGACGTTTCCGAATCGACCCCGATTCCCCATCCCTGGAGGCCCGGACCGTGCCCACCCGTAGCTGTCCTCGATGCGGTGCCGATCTTCCCGATCCGGTGAACGTCTGCTCACAGTGTGGAAAATTCCTCAACCGGGACCGACCCGTGCACGCCAACGAAACCCGGGAGATCAGCTGCCTCAGTCTGGTGGTGGGTGGGCTCTCCCTTCCGGCCGGACTCTACGGGGCCCTGAAGGCGATGGAACTTCTGAACTGACGGATTCGGCCCCCGGGTCGAACCGGGCCGCTACTCGGTTTCCTCCGGCATAGGTACGATCGTCACCGGCCGGGAGGCATGATGGATGACGTAGTGGCTGATGCTGCCCAGCAGGAGTTCACCGAGGGTCCCTCGCCCCCTTCGCCCCATCACAATGCCATCGACCTCGTGATTCTCGGCCAGCTCACAGATGACCCGTCCCGCGTGGCCGGATCCAACCTGAGAATCCACGCGAAAACCGGCCTCCTCGAGCCGATCCGCCGCCTCGCCGGCCTCCCGATCGGCCCGATCGGCCATCTCGGCCTGAATCTCGGACAGGTCGATGGCGTCCCCCGCACTGAGAGCGTACACCGAGAGTTCCTCGATCACACTGACCACGAGGATCCGATCCCGATCGGGATCCAGGTGGTCCCGGACGTAACGCTCGGCGCGTCGGGCCGGGTCGGAGCCGTCCGTGGCCAGCAGAAACGTGCGGGACATCCTCGAATCAACCCTTTCTCGAAGGAGGTGGCTGAAACCGGGCCGGCAAAGAACGCCGGGCCCATCTTCCAACAATAGCGAACGAGGGGACCCCGAACCAGGGGCACGTCAGTTGCGCGAGAGGCGGAACTCGGCCATAACCACCTCGTCCTCGCCGGACTCCTCCTCCACGTCCCGGGGGACCGTGACGTAAAGGAACTCCCCGCGGCGGTAGAGTTCCTCCAGAAGCTCGTTGAGTTTTTCGTAGGGGTCCGGATGCCCCAGGTTCTTCAGCACGTCCAGCATCTTGTCCTCCCCGTCCTCACGACCCTTCTCACGCACGGATCCACTCCTCCTCCCCTTCCTGGTGTTGGACTCGGCCAAAGATCGCTGCCGGGCTCATCTTGTGGGTCGTGCAGAACGGCTCGAGGGTTTAGCGAATCCCCCGAGGGGCGACGCGTTCCACGCTCGCGGATGGCCGTAAACCACCCCGCCGAATTCTCGACCTTCCCACCGTCTTGAGTTACAATCGGGCCCTCTTCGACGGATCGCACGATCATCTTCACTCCCTTCCGGACCCGGTCGTGATTCCCATGCCGAACGACGACACCGCCACCATCTCCGTCGACGGAACGTCCCTGACGGTTCCCCGCGGGACCACCGTTTCCGAACTGGCCGAACGCCTCGACCGGGAAGACGTGGTCGGAGCCCGGGTCGGCGGGGACGTTCGGGACCTCCGCGATCCCCTCGAGGAGGACCTCGAGGTCGACCTGCTCACCTTCGAGGACGAAGCCGGACGGGCCATCTACTGGCACACCACCGCCCACATCCTCGCCCAGGCGCTCAAGCGCTACCTGGACGGTCCCGTCAAACTCGGCGTGGGTCCCCCGATCGAGGAGGGCTTCTACTACGATTTCGACCTGCCGCGGACCCTCTCAGAGGACGACCTTCGCCCCCTTGAACACGTCATGCGCGGCATTATCGACGAAGACCTGGAGATCGAACGCACCGTACGGAAGCCGGAGGAGGCCCGGGACACGCTCCGGGAGCGCGGGGAAGACTACAAACTCGAACTTCTGGAGGACCTCGAGGAATCCCCCAGCTTCTACCGCCAGGGGGAGTTCGAGGACCTCTGCCAGGGACCCCACCTCCCCTCGACCGGCGAGGTGGAAACCCTCAAGCTGACGAAGCTGTCCGGAGCGTACTGGCGGGGGGACCAGGACAACACCGAACTTCAGCGCGTCTACGGGATCTCCTTCCCGGACGAGGATCGGATGGACACCTACGAACGCCGCATCGAGGAGGCCAAAAAGCGGGACCACCGGAAACTGGGCCGTGAGCTGGGACTCTTCGAAATCGACGAGGACGTCGGACCGGGGCTCGTGATCTGGCGCCCCCGCGGCTCCCGCATCCGGTCCCGGATCGAATCCTACTGGCGCGACCGACACCGGGACGCGGGCTACGACCTCGTCCACACCCCTCACCTGGCACGGGAGGAGCTGTGGGAGATAAGCGGCCACCTGGGTTACTACGAGGACAACATGTTCCCCCGGCTCGCCATGGATCCCGGGGATGGGGACGAGGGGGAGGCCTACCGGGTGAAACCGATGAACTGCCCCTTCCACATGAAAATCTTCAACGCCGAGACCCGAAGTTACCGGGACCTGCCGATTCGGCTGGCCGAACTGGGGACCGTCTACCGGGACGAACGGTCGGGGGTCCTCCACGGGCTGCTGAGGGTCCGGGGGTTCACCCAGGACGACGCCCATCTTTTCTGCCGCCCGGATCAGGTCGAGGATGAACTGAGCGACGTCCTCGACCTGATCACCGACGTCCTGAGCACCTTCGGCTTCACCGAGTACGAGGTCTTCGTCAGCACCCAGCCCAATCGCTTCGTCGGGTCCCAGGAGCGCTGGGAGCACGCCACCGAGGCCCTCCGGGGAAGCCTGGACCGGGCCGGGCTCGACTACGAGATCGACCCCGGGGAAGGGGTCTTCTACGGCCCCAAAATCGACCTCAAAATCAACGATTCGCTCGGGCGAGAATGGCAGTGCAGCACCATCCAGGTCGACTTCAACCTGCCGGATCGCTTCGACGTCGAATACGTGGACGAGGACGGGGAACGACGCCGCCCCATCATGATTCACCGGGCGCTTTTTGGCTCCCTGGAACGGTTCTTCGGGTGTCTGGTGGAACACTACGGAGGAGCCTTCCCCCCCTGGCTGGCCCCCACCCCGGTCTGGGTGCTGCCCATCAGCTCGGAGAACCGTGACTACGCGGAGGACCTGCGGGAACAGCTCGAGGATCGGGACGTCCGGGTGAGCGTTCGCGACCCCGACGAAACCCTGGGCAAACGCATCCGGCGTGCCCAGACCCGGAAGATCCCCTACACGTTCATCGTCGGTTCCGACGAGGAGGACTCCGGGACCGTGGAGGTCCGGGAGTACGGCGAGGAGGACAGCCGTTCACTGGACCGAACGGAGGCCCTGGATCGGGTGGTGGACGCCATCCGGGAACGGATCACGGTTCACGAGGAAATCGAATGAACCCTCCGTCCCGACGCCCCCCGGACGGGTCGGGTTGCCCGCGGGAAGGCAACCGCTTTACTCAGGGGAGCAACACGAGTTAGAATAACGCCGCTTCATTCTGGTGCGATTTGCGCGAGGTTCGTGGAAATTACCGGGAGGTGCCCTTCATAGCTGCCCAAGAGGACGAGGTCAGGGTGAACAGCGACATCCGTGAAAACCAGGTTCGGCTGGTTTCCGAGGACGGCGAACAGATCGGCATCGTCGACATGAAGGAAGCCCAGGAGAAAGCCCAGGAAGCGGACAAGGACCTGGTGGAGGTCGCTCCGGACGCCGACCCCGTGGTCGTCAAACTGATGGACTACGGGAAATACAAATACGAGCAGCAGAAAGCCCGGCAGCGGG
>CAZEBV010000156.1:0-5382 GCA_964510695.1 uncultured bacterium | reverse complement strand
GGAGTTCATGCTCGACCTCAAGGAACGGGTCGACGACGGGGAGTTCGTCGCCGTGCTCGGGGACCGGGTCCTTCCCGGGACCGAAGACCGCGTCTCACGGGTTCCGTTCCTGGGGGAACCGGCCACGTTTCCCCAGGGTCCATATATCATGGCACATCTTCTGGACTGCCCCATTCTTCTCGTTTACTGCGTGAGGACCGGTCACCGGGAGTACGAAATCTTTGCCGAGCGCTTCGCCGATTCAGTGAGGCTCCCGCGGGAGAAACGGGAGGAACGTCTTGAAGACTACGTTCGGAAGTACGTCCGGCGTCTGGAGGATGTCTGCCACCGGTACCCGTACCAGTGGTTCAACTTTCACGAATTCTGGGACGCTCCCGGGTAGGACTTTTGCCGGCCGGGACTTCGTCCCTGGATCCCTCCCTCGACGCAGGAGGCCCCCTGTTTGGAACCTGACATCGCGCTGACGGACCTTGGCATCGTCAACGCTCTCGGGAACGACCCGGGTACGGTCTGGAAGCGGCTGTTCCGGGACCCCGAACCCGGACTGACGGATTACCCCGGGATCAACGACTTCCCATCCGTTCCCACCGGGGTGGTCGAGGCCTCCCTGCCGGAGGTGCCGGACCGTCTGAGCGCCTTCGACTGCCGGAACAACCGTCTGGCGCGGGCGGCGCTGGACGGAATCGAACCCACCCTCCGCGGCGCCGTCGAGTCCCACGGTCCCGACCGCGTGGGGGTCGTGGTCGGAACCAGCACGTCCGGGGTGGGCGCGGCCGAGGACGCCGTGGACCACTGGCTGGAGGAGGGCTCGCTCCCGGATTCGTTCGATTACCGCCAGATGGAAATGGGCGGTCTGGCCGAGTTCGTGCGGCGCTACCTGAACGTGACCGGGCCGGCCTACACCGTCTCGACCTCCTGCTCCTCGAGCGCCAAAGTCTTTGCCTCGGCCCGGGCGCTTCTGCGGCGTGATCTCTGTGATGCGGTGGTGGTGGGGGGGGCGGATTCACTCTGCGGGCTCACCCTCAACGGGTTTCACGCCCTGCAGCTGGTCTCGGAGGAGCCCTGCAGCCCGATGAGCCGCCACCGGGACGGAATCAACATCGGGGAAGGTGCGGCGTTCTTTTTGATGGAGCCCGGTTCGGGGCCCATCCGCCTGGCGGGGGTGGGGGAATCATCGGACGCTCACAGCATGAACGCCCCCGATCCCGAGGGACGGGGCGCCGAAATTTCGATGCACCAGGCGCTCAGGGAGGCCGGCCGGGAACCGGACGAGGTCACCTACCTCAACCTGCACGGTACTGCGACCCCCCATAACGACGCCATGGAGAGCAGGGCCGTCGAACGGCTCTTCGGAACGGAGGTTCCCTGCAGCTCCACGAAGCGATTCACCGGGCACCTCCTCGGGGCGGCCGGGGCGGTGGAAGCCGCGTTCTGCTGGTTGATGCTGGACCATCGATCGGACGACGGGATTCCGCTGGCCCCGCACCGGTGGGACGGTGAACGGGACGAATCGCTGCCCCGGCTTACGCTGGTGGGGAACGACGAACGGCACGAGACCTCGGGCCCCGCAGTCCTGATGAGCAACTCCTTCGCCTTCGGGGGACACAACTGTTCGATCGTGCTGGAGGACTCCGGCCGTGTTTGAATTCGACGTGCTTGGCTGGTCCGCCTGGAGCCCGGGGCTGCCCGGCCGGGAGGCTTTCGGGCCCTGGGCTCGCGCGGACGACGCCGACCCCGACGCGCTTCAGGGGGAGGCCGAACCGGACCCGAAGCGGGTTCCGTCCCGCACGGCTCGCCGCTGCAGCGGGGTCACACTCATGGGACTCGACGCCGCCCTGACGTGCTGCGAAGCCAGCGAGGTCGACGAGGAGGCCGTGCAGGTGGTCTGGGCGACCCGACACGGTGAAATCAACGTCACGGTCGATCTGCTCGAATCGCTGGCCCGGGAGGAGCTCATCTCCCCCACGGCGTTCAGCAACTCCGTCCCCAACACCCCGGCCGCCTACTTCACCATTCTGACCGACAACCGGAACCCCACCCGCACCGTCTGCGCCGGGGCGACCAGCTTCGCCCATGGTTTCCTGGACGCGATGGGCATGCTGGAGGATCGGCCGGATCAGCCGGTGCTTCTGGTTCAGGCCGACGGGCGGCTGTCCGGCCCCCTCGCCCCCTTCGACTCCGAGGGAGCGGTTCCGTTCGGAGCGGCGCTGATCCTTTCACGGGGTGAGAACCCCGAGTTTCGTTTCGACACCGGCGAAGGATCGGACGACGGGACGCACGCATCAACTACCCTTCCCGCGGCCCTGCGGTTTCTCCGATGGTACCTGGGGGAGGAACAAGCCCCTCTGGAGCTTCGGGGACATCGCCGCTGGAACTGGAGCCGAACATGAACCTCCCTCCGGGCCCGCCGGGGAAGAAACTTTTTTACCTCTGGCGCATCGCCGGGACCGGTTTCTGTTTCGCGGTCTTCTTCCTCAGCGGCGCACTGATGTCCTGGCTGGGCGTTCCCCTGCTTCGCCTCCTGGTTCCCGACCCCGACCGGCGGCACCGGCGAATGCGCGCCCTCACCCATCGGTGGTTCGGTGCTTTCATGGGGCTCATGCAGGCCGTCGGTGTCGTGAGCGGCGTGAACGTCCGGAACCGACAGGCCCTCGACGTCGACGAGCCCTGTCTGGTGGTCGCGAACCATCCGACGCTGATCGACGTGGTGGCCCTGGTGGCCGAGATACCGGACATCATCTGCGTGGTCAAGATGGACCTGTGGAACAGCCCCATGGTCGGGCCGGTGGTGAAGGCCTGCGGCTACATCCCGGACCGTTCCGGCCTGGACCTCTACGAATCCTGCCTTGACACCCTCGAGGAGGGACACTCCATCCTTTTCTTCCCGGAAGGCTCCCGTTCCCCGGTCGGGGAACTGCGCTCCTTCTCACGGGTGGCGGCTCAGGTCGCCCACGCCACCGGAAACCCCCTGGTCCCGGTCCTCATCCGCTGCAACGTCCCCACGCTCAAGCGGGACCAGCCGTGGTACGACGTTCCCCCCGAACCGCTGGCCATGAACCTGGAGTTCCACGAGCCGTTTACGGTGAAGGCGGATCCGGATACGCCTTCCCGGGCCGTCACCGAACGGGTGACCGCCCGGATGAAGGATTTCTTCCGGGAGCGTCTTGGCTATGCTTAACGTCGCTTCTTCCGACATACACCAACCCCTGGACCGGGGGAGAGCCGATCCCCCCCCGATCGGAGGCCTCCCGTGAGCCAAACGTTCGTGCCCCTGGATCAGCTGCTCGTCGACCTTCCGCATTCCCCGGGAACGCCGGTGTTCTGGACCCCCTCCTCGCACGTCGACCCCGGGGAGTTTTTGACCCGGGTGAGCGGCCTCAGCGAGCGACTGGCCGACGGGCCGGACCGATGGGTTCTCGTCTGCGAGGACGGTTACGCCTTCACCGTGGGTCTGCTCGCCGTGTGGCACTCGGGCGGCGTGGCCGTGATGCCCCCCAACCCGAAACCCGGCATGGTCAGCGACAGCATGGAGCCGGGGGACGGGCTGCTGACTGACCGGGGGGAACTGGCCGACGTCGCGGAGCCGCTTGATCCGCTCGGCCACGAGGGCTCCCCGGGGAAGCTGGGTCGGATGGACCCAAAGCGTGTCTCCACCGTGGTGATGACCTCCGGCTCCACCGGGGAACGCAAGACGCTGCCCAAACGCCTCAAGAACCTCACACCCGGCCTCCGGAACTTCGAGACCGTGTGGGGGGACCGGCTGGAGGAATCGACCGTCGTCGCCACGGTCTCCCACCAGCACGCCTTCGGGCTGTTCTACAAAATCCTCTGGCCGCTGTGTTCGGGCTCCCCCATCCTCCCCGGACAGCCCACCTTCCCGGAGGACATCAAACGGAACGTGCTGGGGGCGGACCCGGCGCATCTTCTGACCAGCCCCGCCCCCCTGAAGCGGCTCGTCCGTTCCGGGGAGGTTCCGGCCATGGCACACGCCCTGAAGGGCGTTTACTCCGGGGGCGGTGTCCTGGAAGCGGAGACGGTCCGGGGGCTGAACGAGGCCCTGGACGTCCCGCCCGTCAGCGTCTACGGATCGACCGAGGCCGGCGGGATGGCCCGGCGGGAACGATCCTCCGCCGATGAGATCCCCCCCTGGGATCCGTTCCCCGGGGTCGAGCATCGAATCAGCCCGGAGGGCGAGCTGGAGGTGCGATCCCCGGAGGTGGGCGATCCGCTGCCGGAGTGGTACCCCACCGGGGACCTCGCCGAGGCCGCGGCGGAGGGCGGTTTCTTCCTGCGGGGGCGCCGCGATCGCACCGTCAAGGTGGCCGAAAAGAGCATCTCCCTCCCGGAGATCGAGGAGCACCTGTCCAACTCGCCCCTGGTCCGCTCGGCCTCGGTGCTCGTGGTCAACGAGGACGACCCGGACCGCCGGCGCACCGAGCTGGGGGCCGCCGTCATCCTCACCGAGGAGGGGGAGCGGACCCGGGCGGAGGCGGACGAACCCCTCGAGGACACACTCCGGGCGGCGCTTGAGCCCTACTGCGAACGGGTCGCCCTCCCCCGTCACTGGCTCTTCGTGGAGACGTTCCCCCGGGATCACATGAGCAAAATTCAGCGGGACGAGCTGCGGAATCGCTTCGGAAACGGGAACCCTGAACGATGAACCCCGGGGACCTCTCCCTGCGTGAGATGCTCCCCCACGGGGAATCCATGGTGTTCGTGGACGAGATGCTGTCCCACGACGAGACGCGCACCCGGTGTCGGATCATCCCCGACCGCCATCCGAAGCTGGCCGAAGGCGGCAGGATGTCCCCCTGGGTCGGCCTGGAGTACCTGGGTCAGACCGCCTGCGTGCACACCGTCCTGGAGGGAGGCACGCCCGGAAGCGAGGGCGGCCTGGGGGTGCTGATCGGCGTGCGCGGCCTGACCGTGCACGTGGACGGCTTCGACCCCGAAACACCCCTGGTGGCGGAGGTGGAGGAACTGCTGCACGACGGGGCCCTCCAGAGCTCACGCGGCACCCTCACGGCCGAACCGGACGGGACGGTGCTGGTGGAGGGTCGGCTCAACGCCTACCTGCCCGAGGATCAAAGCGTCTTCCCGGACGGGGACGACTCGTGAGCCGCCGGGTCCTGGTGACCGGGGCGAGCCGCGGGATCGGTCGGGCCATCGCCCTCGAGCTGGGCGGGGACTTCCAGGTCACCGTCCACTACCGGTCCTCCGAGGACGCCGCCCGGGCGGTCCGTGACGCCATCCGGGAGGACGGCGGTGAGGCGCGGCTGATGGCCTTCGACGCCGCCCAGCGGCAGGAGGTCCGGGAACGCCTGGAAGCCGACGTGGAGGAACACGGCCCCTATTACGGCGTCATCCACAACGCCGGCATTC
>CAZEBV010000155.1:0-5397 GCA_964510695.1 uncultured bacterium | reverse complement strand
ACAGCACGAACCGAAGGCGGCCGGCTTCGTGGTTCCAGTTCGGCGGGCGGTTCGCCGCCATCGACGGCGTCATCCCGTGGATCCCCTCCTGGTCCTGGCGCTGATCAAACACGAGTCGGGGTTCGACACGCTGACGGTTTCACGGGTGGGGGCGGGAGGACCCCTCCAGATCATGCCCGCCACGGCCCGGGAGCTGGGGATGGAGCCAGTCGAGGAAACGGAGGACCTCAAACAGGGGCTTCAGTGGCAGCGTCGGGCCGCCGGGTCCCTGTCACGGGCCGTCGAGGCCATGAAAGCCGAGGAGTACCTTTCGATGTGGCGCCACGTGGAATCCTGGCGGAACCTTCGTTCCCGTTCCCGCGAAGCGCTTTCGAGCTACCGGGAGCACCTCCGGTCCACGATCAGGGGGAAATCACAGCAGGAACTTCGGACGATCGATCAGCGGTTCGTGACGGAGATGGCCGTCGACAAAGGCGTGCAGTACCTGGCCCGGATGCTCGACCGGCGGGAGGGGGATATCCGGGAGGCTCTTTCGGCCTACAACGCCGGTCCCACCACCGTCCGGCGGTACCACGGCATCCCCCCGTACGACGAGACGGTGCGCTACCAGAACCGCATCGTCAACACGTACCGGGAATACCGACGGTGGATCGTCCGGGCGAACCGTCAGGCCGGTGATACGCCCGACGTCACGCAACGTCATATTCAAAGGGAGTGACACCCGAACGTGGAACTGTTCGAGGACAATCGGCACTGTTTTCTGTGCGGGGAGGAGAACGAGTCGGGGCTGAACCTGGACTGGTGGCTGGACGAGGACGAACAGCACCTGCTTACCGAGTTCGTTCCCGACGATCAATACCAGGGATGGAAGGGGGTTGTGCACGGGGGCATCGTGACCGCCGTGCTGGATGAAATCATGGTGAACTACAGCATCGTGAAGGGGGTCGGTGTCGTCAGCGCCCGTCTCGAGGTGCGTTTCCGGAACCCCGCTCGCATCGGTGAGCCCCTGCGTTTCTCGGGCACCGCCGAGCCGATCAGGGGTCGGCTTCACGAAGGAGAAAGCACCTGTCGTCAGAACGGCCGGACGGTCGCGGAGGCCACCGCCAGACTTATGGAAGTTGACGCCGAGGTTCCTTCGATATGGGACGAATAACCGGCACGGTCGACCGTCACGAGAAGGGCTACGGCTTTCTGATACCGGACCGGTCCGACCTCGAGGATATCTTTCTTCCCCCGGGACAGCTGAAGGGGTCGATCACGGGCGATCACGTGGAGATCAAAACCCGCTCCTCCCGGCGGGGAGACGATCCCGTGGGTCAGGTTATTCGGATCCTGGAGCGCGGGGTGAAGCGGCTGACCGGCGTGGTTCGTGTCGACGGGGACAAAACCGAGGTCGTCCCCAACAGCGTCGAAATGCCCACCCCGGTGCGCGTTCCCCACCAGGATCACAGTGAACGGGTGGAGGAGGGCCAGGTCGTCGAGGTTGAGATCGAGACCTACAGCCCCCTCCAGGGCGTCATCGTGGAGGTGCTGGGTCGTCCCGGCGACCCGAAGGTCGAGGAAAAAGTCATCCTCAAGAAGTATGGCCTCGAGCTGGATTTTCCGGACGAGGTTGAGCGAGCCGCCCGCCAGCTTCCCGATCGGGTTCCCGACGAAGCCCGGCGGGGTCGACGGGACCTGACCGACCTTACCACGGTGACCATCGACCCGGTGGACGCCAAGGACCTGGACGACGCGGTCTCGGTCATCCGGGTGGACGAGGAACACTTCCACGTCTGCGTCCATATCACGGACGTCAGCCACTACGTCGAGATGGGGTCCGTCCTGGACGAAGAAGCCCTCGACCGGGCCACCAGCACCTACCTGGCCGACAAAGTGGTCCCCATGTTTCCGAAGGCGTTCTCCAACGGAATCGGGAGCCTGAACCACGGGGAGGATCGCCTGGCGATCACCGTGGTGCTGGAGGTGGACCGGACCGGGGAGGTCGTGGACGCTCAGTTCCACGAAAGCTGCATCAACGTCGATCATCGTCTCAGTTACGAACAGGTGGACGATTACCTCGAGGAGGACCGAACGCCCGACGGGCTGGAGGGGACCGAAGAGCTGATCGACCGCCTCATCGACATCTCCCAGAAGATGCGCGTCCGCCGACTCGAGCGGGGGGGTCTGGATTTCGATTTGCCGGAAGTCAGCCTCCGCTTCGAGGGTGAGGAACTCGAGGAGATCGTGCAGGTCGAACACACGCTTTCCCATCAGGCCATCGAGGAGTTCATGATCGCCGCCAACGAAGCCGTGGCCGAGTACCTCACCGATCGGGGGGCTCCGGTGCTCTATCGCGTGCACGAACCGCCGGCCGGCGAGGACGTCGAGACCTTCGCCCAGTTCATCGAGGGGCTCGGGTACCAGCTCTCGGCCGAGGAGGACCTGCATCCCAAGAAGTTTCAGCGCATCCTCGATCGCGCCCGGGATCGTCCCGAGGAGCGGATTATCGCGTGGAACATGCTGCGTTCCATGCAGAAGGCCCGCTACGCCCCCGAGAACCTCCAGCACTTCGGGCTCGCCTCGACGTGCTACTGTCACTTCACTTCCCCGATACGACGCTACCCCGACCTGGTGAACCACCGTGTGCTGAAGGCGTTCCTGGAGCAGAGCGACGCGGCCGGGAAGCGCCTGACGCGCATCAAGGGGGATCTCGCCGAACTCTCAGAGCATACCTCCGAGCGGGAGCGGGCCGCCACCGACGCCGAGCGGGAGTCGATCAAGGTGCGGCTGCTGGAGCACATGGAGGATCGCGTGGGCGAGGAGATGGAGGGGTACGTCTCCTCCGTGGTGGAGTTTGGCTGCTTCGTGCAGCTTGAGAACACCCTGGAGGGCCTTATTCACGTGGCGAACCTGGACGACTACTACGTCTACAACGCCGAGCAGTACACGCTCACCGGCGAATCCTCCGGGACGGTGCTGAGGATCGGGGACCGGGTGCGGGTCCGGGTGGCCCGGGTGGACGTTCCCGGCCGGGAGCTGGATTTCGAACTGCTGGACATCCTCGAGAGTCGGATGGGGGCCCTGGCATGAGCAAAACGGTAACCCGGGACCGCAGGGCCTTCCGGAACTACGATTTCGAGGAGTTCTACGAGGCCGGGATCGTGCTGGACGGAACGGAGGTCAAGGCCATGCGGGAGGGCCGCTGTCACCTCAAGGACGCCTACGTGGTGGATCGTGAAGGGGAGATGTATCTGGTGGGGTGTCATATCGGCCCGTACGGGAACGCCCCCGAGGACCAGCAGCACGACCCCGACCGCTCGCGGAAACTCCTTCTTCGGCGGCGGGAAATCGAAGGGTTGATCGGCAAAACCTCCCGGCGGGGTTACAGCCTGGTGCCCACCCAGATTTACTTCAACGATCGGGGGCTCGCCAAGGTGCAGATCGGTCTGGGCAAGGGGCTCAAGAAGCACGACAAGCGGCGTAAGATCAAGGAACGGGAGGAGAAACGGCGCCTTCGCCAGCAGTACGAGGGTCAGGTTCGCTGAGTCCCCCTGAACGCCCCGGAATACATTCCCCGCCCCAGGGTGTTATACTGGTACCCCTTCGATTGAATCAGGCGAAGGGGACCAGCGGTCTTTCGTAAACCAATATCAGGGGGCGATCGGCTTCGACGCAGCGCCGAGGGATCGGAGGAGCATGCCGGGGCCAGCCTGGCCACCCCGTCAGAAACGGACAGGCACCTTTACGTGGCGAACGCCAGTTTGCCATGGCGGCCTAACATAGCCGTCTGTCCCGCCTAGCGGGACACTCCGCCCGGGATTCCCCCGCGGGTCCCGGAATCGGAGAACGGACGCGGGGACCGCTTCGCCGGGAGCATCCGTCCGGCCCGGAGTTGCGGTTACCCAAAGAGGACGGTGCGGCGGTCGGTTCTCCCGTCCGTCGGAGACGACCGCCAAAGTTCCCCGGCGGACTAAGCATGTAGCGTCTCCGGGCTGACGTGCTGCGGACGCGGGTTCGATTCCCGCCGCCTCCACCATTTCTTTTCCCCTTCGTCCATTCTTACACGGGAGACCTTCCGTTCCGTCGTCCCGTTCGGAGCCGGCGGCCAAACGGACACGACCGTGGTAGACTGTCCGGATCCGGTTTTCGTCCCGACCGGGACTTCACCCTCTCTCCGAGCGGGTCGAGGAATGTACGGGAGGTCGAATTATGCGCCGATCGGTCCTCTGTGCCCTGTTGTTTCTGCTGCTGACCGCCCTTCCTCTCCAGGCCCAGACCGTCAAACTCGTCGACGCCGAGGGGGCCCTGCTGGAGCGGCTCGAGGCCGTCCAGAACGAACGTCACACCCTCGTGGACCTCTACGAGCTCTTCCGTTCCCTCGAGTTCACCGTCGAGTGGGATCCCTTCCTGGACCGCTTCGAGGCCACCCGTGAGGAGACGTCCTTCCGGGTCCTTCCGGGGGTCGAACGGGTTCGTGTGGCCGACCGACTCTACCCCGTGCCCGGCCCCGTCCTCCGGGACGGACGGCTGTTCCTGGCGGCCGGCCCCGTGACCCGGCTTCTGCGCCGGCACGGCGGACGATCGCTGATCTGGAACCCCGCCCGATTTCAAATTCAGCTGAGCCCCTCCCGGGCGGAGGCGGCCGAGGAGAAGGATCCGGTCGGCCGGTTTATCGACGAAACCCCCCGGACCGGGGGGGATGAACTTCTGGTGATGATCGACCCGGGACACGGGGGGCGAGATCCCGGGGCCATCGGCGGCAACGGGGCCCGGGAAAAGGAGGTCGTCCTCTCCCTCGCCCGCCAGCTCAAAGAGGTTCTCCAGGACGAGTACTCCAACATTCAGGTCAGGCTGACACGCCGGAAGGATCGGTTCATACCCCTCAAGAGCCGCACCCGAATGGCCAACGAGATCGGGGCGGATCTGTTCATCTCCCTCCACGCCAACAGCACGCAGCATTCCTCGCGAGCCCGGGGGTTCGAGGTCTACACCCTGAGCGGCCAGGCTTCGGACCCGTCGGCCCAGCAGCTCGCCGAGGTCGAGAACAGCGCCCTGCGCTACGAGGGTTACGAACGGGAGGAACTGGAGGACATCAGCTGGATCCTCTGGCAGCTTCGTTCCACCGTTCACACGCGGGAGAGCCAGAAATTTGCCGGGTTGATCCTGGAGCACCTGCAGGGCCGGGTCCCGACCAACAACCGGGGGGCGAAGAAGGCTCCCTTCTGGGTGCTGAAGGACGCCCGGATGCCGGCGGTGCTCTTCGAGAGCGGGTTTCTTTCCAACCCCACCGAGGAACGCAAGCTCCGGGACCGGGACTACCTCCGGAAACTGGCCCGGGGCGTAGCCTCGGCCCTGGAAGCCTACCGTGAGAACCGTCTATGACTGAGCGGACCCGCCGGGTCGCCCTCGTGGTCG
>CAZEBV010000154.1:1889-5412 GCA_964510695.1 uncultured bacterium | reverse complement strand
GACGGACATTTCCGCCACCTCCAGAGGGTACGAATTCCGATCGAACACGGGCGTTCAGAAAAGCGTAGCCTAACACGCGCGCAGACTAACGCAACGGACTTCAGTCCGGGTTCACATCGCCATCCCCCCGTCGACCCGGATGACCTCCCCCGTGATGTATCCGGCCCGTTCGGAGGCGAGAAAGCGGACACAGTCGGCCACGTCCCGAAGTTCCCCCGGGCGTCCCATGGGCGTGACCTCGATCAGCCGCTGCTCCTGTTCCTCGGTGAGATCCCCCGTCAGGTCGGTCTCCATGAACCCGGGTGCAATCACGTTGGCCGTAATGTTGCGGGGGGCCAGCTCCCGGGCCACCGACTTCGTGAAGCCGATAACGCCCGCCTTGGAGGCGGCGTAGTTGGCCTGACCGGGGTTCCCGCGAAGCCCCGACACCGAGGAAATCATGATCAACCGTCCCCATTCGTTTCGCATCATGCTTCGGACCACGGCGTGCGTGCAGTAGAAGGTGCCGTGCAGGTTGACGTCCACGACGTCGTGCCAGTCATCCTGCCTCATCCGCAGCAGCAGCCCGTCGCGCCGCGTTCCGGCGTTGTTGACGAGGGTGTGAACCTCCTCGTGTTCTTCGACCCACTCGCCGACAGCCTCACGGACCGCCTCCGGGTCGGCGACGTCGGCCACGACGGGATCGACCTCCCCCGTGACCTCGGGATCCTCCGCAAGCTCCTGACAGGCCTCCTCCACGGCCTCCTCGCGGCGGCCCAGCAGGCCGACGGTGGCTCCGTCGCGGGCGAACCGGGCGACGATCTCACGGCCGATCCCCCGGTTCCCGCCGGTTACGATCACGTTCTGATCGCCCACGTCAGGCATCCTGAATCGCTCCAATCGTCGATCGAGTCTGCTCGAACGTATCCGTCGAATGAGCCGTCACCTCGACGCCGGCGTCCCGGGCGATGCGTTCGATCAGGCCGGTGAGCACCTCGCCGGGTCCCACCTCCACGAACCGCTCGACCCCCCTGTCCATCATGTGCCGGATCGACTCGACCCAGCGAACGGGTTCCACGAGCTGATCCACGAGGCCGTCCACGGGGTTCCCCTCCAGCTCGTCGGCGGAGACGTTGGTGACGACGGGTCGACCCGGGGACCAGTCGAGCGGCGCCAGGGTCTCCCTGAGCGGTCCCTGAACGTCCTCCATGTAGCGGCTGTGCCAGGGGCCGGACACGTCCAGTTCCACGGCCTTGAGGGCCCCCGCCTCGGACGCCCGTTCCACCAGCGCCGCGATGGCCTCACGGGACCCGGAGACCACCGACTGACCCGGGGAGTTGTAAAGCGCCACCTCCACGGTCCCCTCCACCCCGTCCCGCTCATTGACCGCCTCGCACAGTTCCCGAAGGTCCGCCGGGGACAGCTTCAGGACCGCCGCCATCCCCCCGTCCACCGTCCGGGCCTGCTCGTCCATCAGCCGGCCCCGCGTACAGACGGCCGGCAGCAGGTCGTCGAAGGAGATCCGCCCGGCGGCGACCAGGGCGTTGTATTCTCCGAGGCTGTGGCCGGCGTAGAGGTCGGCCTCGAGACCGGACTGCGTCAGGCAGCGGTGCACAAGGTGGTTGACGACGAACATCGCGGGCTGGGTGATCCGGGTGCGTTCGAGCTCCCGGGAGGGTCCCTCCCGAAGCCGCTCCTCCAGGGGGAAGTCCAGGCGATCGCAGACCCCGTCGAACCAGTCCGCGAGCCCCCGGTCCTCCTCCAGCAGGTCCACGCCCATCCCGACGTACTGTGAACCCTGCCCCGGGTAAACGAAGCCGGTCTTCATCGGGACCGCCCCCGTCGGCGATCGAGGATCCCGGATAAGCCCGGGGCGCCCGGGACGATCATTCGTCCTCTGACAGCTCGAGGGTCCGCATACGTCGGCCGATCTCGGCGTTGCAGTCACGGCGGGTAAAGAGTCGAGCCACGCGAAGCGCGTTCATGATGGCCCGGGCGGAACTGCTCCCGTGGCCGATAATGCACCCGTGGTTGAGCCCGAGCAGCGGCGCCCCGCCGTATTCGGAGTAGTCGATGACCTCCCGGAGGCTGTCGAACACCGGCTTGAGGATCCAGGCCCCCAGCTTGGCCCGAAGCGAGGACTGAATGCCCTGTTTCAGGTAATGAAGGATGGTAAAGGCTGCGCCCTCGGAGATCTTCAGGCCCACGTTGCCGACGAACCCGTCGCAGGCGATCACGTCGACCGTGCCGGCCGTCACGTCCCGTCCCTCGACGTTGCCGACGAAGTTGAACGGCTGTTCCTCAAAGAGCCCGAAGGCCTCCCGGGTGAGCCGGTTTCCCTTGCGGGCCTCCCCGCCGAGGTTCAAAAGGCCCACGCTGGGGTCGGATTTATCCAGCACCGTCTCGGCGTAGACCACGCCCATAACGGCAAACTGCACGAGCTGGCGGGGGGAACAATCGACGTTCGCTCCGACGTCCACCATCACGCTGTAGTCGTCACCACGGGTGGGCATCAACGACGCGATGGCCGGGCGTTCAACCTTCTCCTGGACGCCCCACTTGATCTTGGTGCCCACCATGATGGCCCCCGTGTTGCCGGCGCTCACCAGGGCCTGAGCCCGGCCCTCCTCGACGGCGTCGGCGGCCCGAAGAAGCGAGGAGTCCTTCTTGTAGCGCACGGCCTCGACGGGGTTTTCGTCCATGCCGATCCGTTCGGGGGCATGCAGGACCTCGTAGGAGCCCTCGCCCGGATCGAACCCGTCCATGGCGGGCTCGATCTCGCCGCGGGGACCGACGAGAAGAAGGTCCAGCCCCTCCTTTCGGAGGGCCTGTCGGGCCCCTTCAAGCTCGGGGTCGGGGGCGTTGTCCCCCCCCATCACATCCAGGGCGATGCGTATCCGGGACATCGGGGTGGGTCAGGCGTCCTCGTCGGTCTCGAGGTTCAACACCCGTCGACCACGGTAATACCCGCACTCCATGCAGACGCGGTGGGACCGTTTGGCCGCCCCGCAGTGGTCGCACTCGGAGAGCGAGGGGGCCTGGTTCTTCCGCCAGGTGGCGTGTCGACTGCGCGATTTGGATTTCGACGATCGCTTCTTGGGTACGGCCATGGGTTCTCATCCCTCCCGGTGTGGATCGGACGGAAAACGGTTCCGCCCGCGGTCGGTATCAATCGTCCTCGGAGGATAGGTCCAGGTCCTTCAGTCCCGCAAGGCGGGGGTCCATCGAACGCTTCTGTTCGTGACCGCAGTCCTCCTCGTTCAGGTTCTGCCCGCAGACCGTGCAGAGCCCCTGACAATCGGGACGGCACAGCGGCTGCATCGGGCAGTGAAGGTTGATGTCCTGCCGGACGACGTCCCCCAGGTCCACCCGGGCATCCCGGTAGTGGGCCAGGTAGAGTCGGCCCGGCTCCTCCTCGTCGAGCTCCTCCTCGCCGGAGGGCAGCTGTCGATCCTCCGGGTAAAAACGGGCTTCCAGCCGCCCTTCCAGGGGACGTTCGTAATCGTCGAGACAGCGGCTACAGCGAAAATCAAGCCGCCCCTCG
>CAZEBV010000154.1:0-1879 GCA_964510695.1 uncultured bacterium | reverse complement strand
TAGTCCCCCTCGGCCCCGATGATCCCCTCGGTGTTTCGCAGCGTAAAGGAGACCTCGAGCGCCTGGCGCACCTCACAGGCCGGGTTCTCGAGGGCCAGCACCCCGGGCTCCCACGTGGACGCGTAGCGGGTCCTGCCACGGGGCTTCTCCAGCAGTGACGAAACGTCGACCTTCACCGCAAATCCCCACCCAGACCGATGGGTACTCCGGATGAATCCCCCCTCGAGCTCGGGGGGCTAACCAGACGCGAGCCGGATCGAACACGGAGAACTCATCGCGAAAAAAAGAAAGTATACGGCGGGCCGAAGCCGCCCGTCAAGAGCAGGTCAGGGAAACGAGTCGTACTTCTCGGCCAGGACCTCCTCGACGGGATCCGGCACCAGTGACCCGACGTCCCCGCCGAACTGAGCCACCTCTTTGACGATGGAGCTGCTGAGGAAACTGTAGTCGTCGCTCGTCATCATGTAGACCGTTTCAATGTCCTCCGCGAGCCGTTTGTTCATCGCCGACATCTGAAACTCGTACTCGAAGTCGGACAGGGCCCGAAGGCCGCGAAGGATGACGTTGGAGTCCACCTGACGGACGTACTCCACCAGGAGCCCGTCGAAGGACCCCACGCTGATCCCCTCCTCACCCTCAACGACCCGCTCGATCAGTTCCACCCGACGGGACACGGTCAACAGCGGGTCCTTCGAGGGGTTGGTCACGACCGCCACGTGAACCTCATCGAAGATCCGCCGGGCCCGCTCGATGAGGTCGAGGTGGCCGTTGGTGATCGGATCGAGGCTGCCCGGATAAACGGCCTTCGTCACGATTGGTCCCGGGCGAGGCGCTCGAGCTGTTCGACCCGTTCTTCCACGTCGGGATGGGTGCTGAACAGGGTGCGAAACGTCCCGGCACTGAACGGGTTCACGATGAACAGGTGGGCCGACTGAGCGTTTCCGACCTGCATGGGTCGATCCTCCGATCCCGCCGCCAGTTTCCGAAGCGCCCGGGCCAGGCTCATCGGCCGGCCGCTGAGCTGGGCCCCGGACCGATCGGCCTTGAACTCCCGGGTCCGGGAGATCGCCAGCTGAACGATCGTGGCGGCGATCGGAGCCACGATCGCCATCACGATCAGGACGATCAGGTTGCTGTTTCGCCCGCGGCCCCCGAACCCGAACAGGGCCGACCAGCGGGCCATGGTCGCCAGCAGGGTCACCGCCCCGGCAAGGGTGGCAGCCACCGTGCTGACGAGCGTGTCCCGGTTGATAACGTGGCTGAGCTCGTGGGCCAGCACCCCCTCCAGCTCGTCCTCCTCCAGAAGCTCCAGAAGCCCCTGGGTGACCCCCACCACCGCGTTCTCGGGGTTTCGACCCGCGGCGAAGGCATTGGGGTTGTCGTCCGGAATCAAATACAGGTCCGGCACGGGGATCCCCCCGCGTTCGGCCAGCCGGGAGACCACCCGGTGAAGCTGGGGGGCCTCCTCCGGCTCGATCTCGCGGGCCTGGTACTGGCGCAGAACGATTTTGTCCCCGAACCAGTAGACCCCGGCGTTCATCACGGTCGCCAGCACGAAGGCCACGATCATCCCGCCCCGGCCGAACCCGGCGTAACCAAATCCCATCAGGAGGACCATCAGCCCGACCAGAAGCAGGGTGGTCTTGAGGGAGTTCACGGCTCCGTCACCTCGGCGGGTGGAACGTCATCATGAGTCCGGCGGGCCGATTTTCTCAGCCCAGAAACCCGTAGAACCGGACCGCAAGCAGCATAAGGCTAGTATAAATCCCCGCCACCACGTCATCCAGCAGCACCCCCCACGGACCGGGCAGGGCCTCGGCCCGCCGGGCCGGGGGGACCTTGAAGAGGTCGCAGGCACGCTAGACCAAAATACCCCGCG
>CAZEBV010000153.1:0-5456 GCA_964510695.1 uncultured bacterium | reverse complement strand
ATCGGCGAGCCCTACCGGGACGATGCCCGGGGCCCGGTCTTCAAACTGGAATATCGCGAACTTATCGACGGGACCGTCCGCCACGACCTCGAACCCCTGGGTCGGGGCAGCGTGGATACCAACCAGGACGGCGGCCACGGATTCAACGTGACGGCGTCCGCCTACGTTCATCCGCGGGTTCAAATCCAGGGGCACTACACCTTCTGGAACCTGCGGCCGTCCGAGTCCAAAATCGTGGGCGGGCTCAGCGTGCAGGAACCCGGCAACGAAACCACCATGATCGGAGCCAGCGTCGGCTTCGTCTTCTAACCCTTCTGTTCGTCTGGCTCAACCGGCCGGCTGCCCGGGATGCCCGAATTCAAGGCCCAAAGCTCCTTTGATCTTACTCAATCCCCCTTTACCCTTAAGGGGTTTTGATCTCTCAAAATCAAGGAGGGTCGTCCCGTGAAACGACCTCACGTCGTCCCTTTCCTCGCCGCACTCCTGGTGTCGTGCCTGATGGTTTCACCCGCCCTCGCCCAGAACAAGCGCATCCCTTCTTCCGTGGGTGTGGATTACCTGTCGTTTGACTACGAACACGAGACCCCGAACGGCATCACTGAACACGGCAACATCTTCGGCGTGAGGACCCGCCAGTCCTGGCGGATGGGCACCAACTGGACGACCCACCTGGAAGCCTACCTGTTGAGCGGATGGACGGACGCCCACGGCAACCTCTTCACCGGCCCGGTCAACGATGACCCGAGTGCCCAGGGCCTTATGAAACTCCAGTGGAACATCGGATACGCCCTCGACGGTCCGGAATACTCCGTGGTCCCCTACAGCGGCCTGGGCGGACGGGCGTGGTCCAGCAAGATCGACGGTCCCAACGGATACACCCGGACCACCACCTACACCTACCTGCCCGTGGGCCTGTATTTCAGCGGCATCCCGGCGGAGGGCTATCGGATCGGCCCGGTCTTCAAACTGGAGTATCGTGAACTGGTCAGCGGCAACGTTGAGCACAGCCTGGAGGACGTGGGCCTCAGCACCGTCGATACGGCCCTGGACAACGGCCATGGCTTCAGCTTTTCGGTGGAGGGCCACGTGGACCCGCTCACCAAAATCGAAGGCTACGTGGAACTGTGGGACATCGGCGCGTCCGAGTCCAAAACCGTGGGCGCCCGGACCGCCCAGGAGCCCAGCAATGAAACCACCATGATCGGGGTCAGCGTCGGCTATGCGTTCTGATCGACGGGCCGCCCGTCAACCGTCGACCTCCTGGTCCCGCCGGGGCGCTGACCCGGGTCGAGCCGGGGTTCAGCGCTGGGGGAACCCGAGGTAGCGCGGCACGCGCTCCCGGTAGCGCTCGTACGCCTCCCCGTACTGCTCTTCCAGCCATGGTTCCTCCACCAGGGGCACGAACAAAAACCAGAGGATCCCCAGACCGGACGTGACGATCACGGTCGGGTCGGGGAAAAGCAGCATCCATCCCAGCAGGAAGACGCTGTCCCCGACGTACTGCGGGTTGCGGGAGAACCGGTAGGGACCCTCACGGACGAAAGTCTCCCTCAGGCCCGTCGAGTTGCGGGCCCCCAGCACGTACATCCCCCAGCCGGCAAAGGCCAACCCCGCCAGCACACAGACCCACCCGATCAGCACGCGGGGACTCACCGGCACGACCCGGTGGCGGTGCATCAGACCCAGCCCCGCCACGCCGGCGGTGGAGCCGATCGTGGCGATCCAGATGAACCAGAACGACCAGCTCTCGACGCCCGGCGGCGGCCAGATCCGCACGTCGGGCTGAAGGTAACTCAACAGGATCCCCATCCCCAGCAGGCCCTCGAAGAAAAGGGTGACGACGAACAGCCACGTTTCCATCCTGGGGGGTTCCTTCCCGTCAGGAATCGTTGTTTGACTGTTCTTATTGTATGCCCTTCCATTCAGGTCGTGAGCAAGGCACGAGGTTCGATTGCCCGCGGTGGATTTTCGGGAGGATCGGGTGGGAACGTGGAGAAGCGAAGGAGTGTACGTAAAAAAAGACCGGCGCGGCGGATGCCGCCCGGCGATTCCCATCGATCAACTGCCTCTTAATATACCAAATTTCGAAGGGCTATTTCAAGGGTTGAGCGGACTCTGTGCGCACACATTCGGGGACGTTCGACCGTTTCCCGAACCCCGACGCCTCCGCGGGCCCCGGTGATGAACCTCCTCCCCGTTGGCGGGGGGTCGTCGCTGCGGCCGTCCCCGTTTTGGTTGTTGTCTTCGCTTTCGCCCTCTGCCTTTATCGGACCCTCGACGCAGTCTGTCCCCATAAGTCCTTAAGTCCGTCTCCGAGGCTCGGTTTGTGGCACGAGATGCCCCTGCGGATGAGTGACCCTCTTCCTCCCCCTTGACGGGGGAGGACCGAGGTGAAAGTGACTTTTTACGTCCCTTTTCGGATCCCGTACACCACGAAGAACGGATGCTCGAAGGGCAGTCGTTCGAAGGATTCGAACCTTGCCTCCTCGCACATCTCGCGGGGGATCGACTCCACCAGCGCCCGACCCACAGCCCACGTCGGCGACCCGGGCGCCCTCCCGGAGCCGCTCGTCTACGTCCGGCAGCAGTTCACCGATCCAGACCTCGGGCAATAAAATTCTTGAACGCGGACGCGCCGACCCGATCGATCAGCCGGGGCATGTCCGGGTGGTGCTCCTCCAGGGTCAGTCCGTCCCCGGAGCGGAAGCACTCCATCAGGTCGTCGGCCATCTGAGCCATCGCCCGGGCCTGCTCCAGAAACGCCGCCAGGTAACGCGGGCTCTCCTCGTCGACCAGGAAAAGCGCGTGCTCGGGCGGGAGGGCGAAGGTCTCCGCGTCGACGTCGTATTCGGCCCACCCCGCCGACGCAACCGCCGACAGCCACTCCTCGAGGTAGAGGGCGTCCAAACCGGTGACCGCCGCGAACCCTTCGGGGGTGACGGGACCCGCCTCGTGCAGGGATTCGAACAGGTCGAGCCGGTCGCCGATGTAGGCCAGCGGCACCAGCATCATGCGGGAGCTGTCCGTCAGTATCTGCCCCGCGAACTCGTCCACCTTCTGTTGGTCCAGCCCGGCGTCCGTGCTCATCGTTCGTGCCCCGCTGGATCCGACGAAAAAGATCGGTCCGGCCCACCGGCAGTATACGGGAACGACCCGGGGGGGCCAGGCCCCCGCGGGATCATCGATAGCCGGAATCGAGAAAGCACCCGCCGACCGGGACGGGTTCGCTTGCCAAAAACGCCGCGGCAGTCTGGAATGAACGGTCAACCTTCGACCCCGATCCTCCTGGCCCGGGAGACGTCCCGTGAACACCGAATCGAGCTCGCCCTCCGCCTACCGCTGGCTGATCATGGCACTGACCTTCCTGACCGCCTTCATCTTGAGCGGATGGCTGTTTTTGTCCCTGCCGGTCTTCCTCCCTTACATGGGGGAGGACCTGGGACTCAACGAGGCCGCCGTTCAGTTCATCTTCGGGATCGTGGCCCTCGTGCGCATCGGATCCTCCCTGATGGGAGGCTTCTTCGGGGACCGCTACTCCCTGAAGTGGGTCGTGGGCATCGGGGGAGCGGCGGTGGGGGTCTCCGCCCTGCTTCGAAGCGCGATCCCCGGCTACGGAGGGGCACTGACAGCCAGCGTCCTTTTGGGGGGCGGGCTGGGCGTCGTGCTTCCGAGCCTGATTGGCATCACGGCCCACTGGTTTCCGTCCGACGAACTCGCCATGGCCAACGGGGTGAGGCTGGTCGGCTCCCTGAGCGGGGCCGCCGTCGGACAGGGTTTCGTGGCGGGTTGGCTGCTCGACTGGCTGGGCCACTGGCGGGCGGCCCAGTCCGTGCTGGGGGTCACCGCCCTAGCGGCCGCGGCCCTCTGGATCCTGGTGTACCGGAAACCCGACACCGAACCCGACGTCGATGTCTCGGCCGCGCCCGGGGGGATCCCGGCCGTTTCGGATCACTCCCTGATCGAGGCCGCCCGCCGGGTCTTCGACGTGAGGGACATGGTCGTCATGGCCTGTGCATTCATCATGGGGGCGGTGGGCACCCAGGGGAACCTGGGCCTTCTTCCGACCTGGCTGGGGCGCGTCGAGATGATCGGCCGGGACGCCGCGGGCTTCTACAGCTCCCTGTGGTTCTGGGCCCTCGTGCCGGGAGCGCTCTTCTGGCCCGTGGTCTCCGACCGGATCGGCTACCGCAAACCGATCATCTACACCATGTTCCTGGTGGCACTCATCGGCCGCGGCGTGTTCATCTTTGGGATCGTGGTCGGGTCGCTTCCCCTGCTGGTCGGCGGATTGGTCGGAGGAGCCTTCGGGGCCGGAGGCATCCTCCCCCTGCTTTTTTCTATCCCCGGAGAACATCCGGAGGTGGGCCCCGAGTGGACAGCCACCGCCATCGGTTTCCTCGTCGCCCTCTCCCAGCTGGGCGGCAGCGTCGGTCCGCCGCTGGGCGGGGCCGTGCTGGACTACGCCGGCATTCTGCCCTCCATGATCGTTCTGCTGGTGCCCTCGGCCCTGAGTGCCGGCCTTTACATCCTCGTCAGCGAAACCGGACCCGCGGTGCAGACCACCCCCTGAACCCGGGCCCGGACCGCTCGATCCGGCGCCGGGGCCTCCGTCAATGTCATCCGGGTTCATCCACGGAACGGGAAACAGACGCTGCAGGGAGGGACCGTACATAAAAAAAGACCGGCACGGCGGCCGCCGCGCGGCGATTTCCATCAATCAACTGCCTCTTAATATACCAAATTTCGAAGGGCTATTTCAAGGGTTGAGCGGACTCTGTGCGCACACATTCGGGGACGTTCGACCGTTTCCCGAACCCCGACGCCTCCGCGGGCCCCGGTGATGAACCTCCTCCCCGTTGGCGGGGGGTCGTCGCTGCGGCCGTCCCCGTTTTGGTTGTTGTCTTCGCTTTCGCCCTCTGCCTTTATCGGACCCTCGACGCAGTCTGTCCCCATAAGTCCTTAAGTCCGTCTCCGAGGCTCGGTTTGTGGCACGAGATGCCCCTGCGGATGAGTGACCCTCTTCCTCCCCCTTGACGGGGGAGGACCGAGGTGGGGGTGGCCGTCGTCTTCGTCGTTCCCGTTTGGGTTGTTGTCTTCGCTTTGGCCCGGCGGCGTTAAGGGACTCCCGACGCTTTTTCTAGGACCGTTCGCGGTCCCGTAGGTCCTGGCGTCGGACCTTCCCGGTGGAGGTCTTGGGAAGCTCGTCCACGAATTCGAGGGCCCGGGGATACTCGTAGCGGGCGAGCCGGTCCTTCACGTAGGCCTGCAGGTCCCCCTTCAGGGCGTCGGTGGGCGAGAATCCCTCGGCGAGCACCACGAAGGCCTTCGGGATTTCACCCCGTTCGTCGTCGGGGACCCCGATCACGCCCGCGTTGGCGACGGCCTCGTGGCCGGTGATGGTGTCCTCGATCTCCTCGGGGCCGATGCGGTAGCCCGAGGAGATGATGACGTCGTCC
>CAZEBV010000152.1:0-5470 GCA_964510695.1 uncultured bacterium | reverse complement strand
CGAGAAGCTGATCGCGGTAATCGCCCGTTTCGGCGTGGATGGCACGTAGGCTTCGTAGAAGGGGGCGAACCCGGTCAAGCGGGATCATGTTGGGCCCGTCGCAGAGGGCGGCGTCGGGGTCGGGATGGGTTTCCATAAAGACCCCGTCGATGCCCACCGCCACGGCGGCGCGGGCCTGGGGGGCGATGAACTCCCGCTGGCCGCCGCTGGCGTCCCCTCGTGCACCGGGAAGCTGGACGCTGTGGGTCGCGTCGAACACCACGGCCGAGTTCGTCCGGCGCATCTTCACGAGGTTGCGCATGTCCACGACCCAGCGCTGGTACCCGAAGAACGTGCCCCGTTCGGTCACCATCGTCTTTTCGTTGCCGGTCCGGTGGGCCTTCCCCACGAGGGACGTCATGCTTCCGGGGTCCAGAAACTGCCCCTTCTTGATGT
Source organism: uncultured bacterium (assembly GCA_964510695.1). Lineage (GTDB taxonomy): Bacteria > T1Sed10-126 > T1Sed10-126 > T1Sed10-126 > CAZEBV01 > CAZEBV01. The sequence continues at coordinate 5,035 of CAZEBV010000152.1, read as the reverse complement.
TGACGATGCGGCCCGTGCGGGCCGCCGCCGTCACGAGGTCGGTCTGTCGGCAGAGGAAGGCGGGGATCTGGAGGACGTCCACCACGTCCGCCACCGGGTCGGCCTGGGAGGGTTCGTGAATGTCGGTGGTGAGGGGGAAGTCGAAGGTGTCCCCGATTTCCTCCAGCAGCTTCAGTCCGTCCTCCAGGCCGGGACCCCGGTAGGAGTCGATGGAGGTGCGGTTGGCCTTGTCGAACGAGCTTTTGAAGACCACGGGGACCTCCAGGTCCTCGCGCAGTTCGGCGAGCCGTCGGGCCGTGCGCATCATCAGGTCCCGCTCCTCGATCACGCACGGACCCAGCAGGAAAAAGAGGTCCTCACGGTCAAGCAGTTGATCCACGGGATTCCTCCTCGTGAAGCATCAGGATCCATCCGAACCGGCCCTCAGGTCGGCCCGACGACCGTCCCCCCGCTGGCGGCGCGTACGGTCGTTCGAGGGTCCGGAGGGGATCGACGCCAGCGGTCACCCGCACCCTCAATCCGGCGGATTCTCCCGGGGACGCACGGTAATCCGGATGGCGGTTCGCTTCTCCCCGTTGATCTCGACGTCCCGGAAGGCCGGCACCGCCTCGAGGTCGTACGGCGAGGTTTCGACGTAGTCACGAGCGATGGCAACGGCTTTGATGGCCTGGTTGACGGCCGGGGCACCAATGCTCTGAAGTTCGGCCTCCCCCTCGTCCTCGACCACGCCCACGATGGCCCCCGCGACATCGGGAGGGCTGGAGTCGGAGGCAACCTTGAGGAGAGGAGCCAATGGCGTACTCCTTCGTCGGGTGTGACCTCACGTGTCGTATTATCGGCCGCCCCTCCCGGCATCCTCGGGGCGGTACCCCTGCCGACGGAGACGCGGTTCCCCGATTCCTCCGGGGCCCTGGCCGTCAAAACCGTCGAAACTCTTATTATAGAGGTTTCATCGCCCCCCCCAAGCTGTCCCGGCCTCCCCGGTCCCTGACCGGTTTCGTCCTTCAGCCCGTGTGGGTCCCAGAAGCGGGGCCTGTGTTCGTCCGGGAGCGGGATAACCCGCTAGCGGGAGGGGCAGATTCGGGGCTGTCGGTGCACGAGGGTCGGGGGAGCGGGGTCCTCGGAGGGACCCCGGCGGTCGACGACCACGTCGAGGCAGGTCTCGGATACGGTTTGACCCTCGTCGTTAAGCGTGACGCCCCGAACCACGGCTCGCAGAAAGCCGTTACTGCTCGTGGTGGCGTGGCGTTTCAGGACCTCGCAGCTGACCGGCTCGATGACCCCTCCGGGCTGTTTCAGGTTCAGGTGGCCGCACAGCTCGCCCACGGTCCGGAAGGGCCGGCTGGATCCACATCCCGGGGAGTAGTCCTCCAGGCGGATGCGGTGCGGGGCCCGGTCGATCGGGGAACAGCTTCGCCGAGCGATGACGGCTTCGGCCATCGCTTCGGTCATGAAGGTCGGTGAAGTCTCCCCGGGGTTCACCTGGAGTCCCCGGAGGGACTCGTACGGCGCCGTGTTGACGTTGATGCGTCGATCCCCGTCCTTCCTCCGGTAGTTGGAGTAAACCCGCCGGATTCCGCGGAGGGATCCGGGTCCGATGCCGTGGACCCCCAGAAGGCCGCCCAGCGTCATCAATTGATCGGGGTGGTCCCGGGTGAATCCGAGCACACGCTCCGCCCGTTCGGGACCGAACGATCGTTCGGTCACCCCGCCTCCCTCCAGGGAGTCGACCTGGAGGGAAGGGTCGGCCGGAGGATCCTTCAGGTTGATTTCCCCCCCTTCGTCCTCCAGCCGTACGATCCGAAAGAAACCGAGGGTTCGTTCCCCCGGTCGGGTCTCCAGCGAGGGCACGTAGACGGCCTCGTCGTAGGCGATCCCGGGAAGCAGTTCCCCGCCCCATCCCCAGCTCTCCCCGAAGTGATCGACCCCGGCGGTGTCGGGGGCAGGGGGGTCCAGCCGGACACGGGCCAGCCAGGCCTCCACGCCCGCTTCGGCCACGGCGGGCGCCCGTCCGGTTCGTGTGAGGGCCTCCCCGAGCGTGACGTGAACGGACGTGGTCAGGGCGTAGCTTCCCACGCCGACGGCGAGCAGGGCGATCAACACGAGCACGGCCGCCAGGGCGAACCCGGCGTCGTCAGGAGGGTTTCCGCTCCGAGTCGGCGTCACCGAAGATCCACCGTCCTTTCGTACCAGGTTGGCTTCGGATCGTGTTCATCACCGGCCGTGTTCCCCGCGGGGTCGTACCCTCGCAGCGCGAACCCGACGGCCGCGGGTAAACGATCCGTGGAGGGAGGAACACAGCCGGACGGCCGGGGCGCCGATCCGGTCGTGTCCCAGCAGTTCACCCACCGGGAGGACGCGGGGTCGAAGAAACGCAGCGAAAAATAGTCAATCCGAAACGAGACGGGCCCGGCCCCCGTTCGATCGGGATTCGCGGTGTTGTCGAGGCTGAAGACCGGGCTTCGCGAACCGTCCAGGCGAGGTAGGGTTTCGCCGGGGGTTCGATGGCGTATCCGGCGTCTCGCGAGTCCCGTGTGCTCCGTCAGGCCGAACACGGTTCGGGTGCTTCGGGGGCCGTTGATCCAGTAGGCATGGTAGGCTCGTTCGGAGCAGACCCCGCCGCTGCCGCAGGAGCCGGTCAGTCGCACGTCCGGGTCCAGGGTATGAAAGTGAAGCCGATCCCAGTTGGCCCGGGAGCGGACCACGTCCCGGTGGGGATCCCCGAGGCTGTTTTCGAAGGTTCCGTCCTCGTCGATGCCCACGAAATGGAAGGTGCCGCCGGGAGCGGTGGGGTTGCGTCGGGCGGCGCGGCGCAGGTCCCCGGCGATTCTCTCACCGGCCAGCGAGAGGTTCTCGAGCATGCGAAACCCGGCGTCGGAGGTTCGAAGCGCATCGATCATGGCGGTGTAAAGCATCGCGGCGGAACCCACCAGAAGGCCCGTCACGGCCAGGGCCACCAGGACTTCCACCAGGGTCAGCCCCTCGGTGGCCCGGCCGGATGTGCGGACGGCGTTACCGCGGGACCGTGCGGGGATCATCGTCGGGGTGAAACCAGGCTCATTCGATCCCATCGTTCGCATCCCGAGCCGTCCATCGCGGTGTGGTTCGCGCAGGAGATCGTCCGGTAACCCTCTCCGAGAAGGGTGGGGAAAGTCACCTTGATTCGGACCGCTTTGATCCCGGCCGAGGGTTCGGTCCCGGTGACACGATCCACCCGGGTCCGGTAATGGAAGTCGTCCCGGGGAGGCTCGAAGTCCCCGTAGGAGGGGGTGCAGGCCGTGCTGCCGTCGAGGGCGTCGAAGCCGGCCGTGACCTCGAGGTGAGCCAGGCACCGGCGGGCGAGCCGGTCGGCCGTAAGCACCCGCCGCGTCTCCATCGTGATGCGTTGGAAGTACGTGTGAGCGAAGACCATCGGCACCAGAGCCATTCCGATCAATGCCGCGGAGACGAGGGCTTCCACGAGGGTCAACCCGTTCTCCCGGGTCCCCCGGATCCAGAACCCGGCTTCCGGTTCCGGCGCCGAGGCCCGCGGTTCGTGGCTCAGCCTGGTTCAGTCACAGGGGGGCGGTTGGGATTCTCGGTGAGAAAATCGACCGTAGGCACCGAACGGCAGGACCCGGACCGATCCGTTGGCCGGATAAAGGCGCAGCGTCCGGACGTCGCAGGGGCTGGTAACGGGTGAGTCGGCCCCGGTGATGTGGACGGCCGGAGCCGTCTGACCGCTTCGGCATACGTCCCCATCGGGGCGCCGGGAGTAGGGGCCACGAAGGGTTCCCGCCGGCGTGTAAACCCCACAGGCATGGCCCTCCGACAGCGAACCCACGGAGTAAATTCGCACGCCCCCGAGCGGCTCTCCCGGGAGGGGACGGGTGCCGCGCCACCCATCGCTTCGCCAGGCGTCGCGGGAGGGGTCGTATTGGGGGGCATCGTACCAGTAGACGTGAAGGCGGTCGTGATCGAGGTCGTAGTGAAGCTGAACGGCGCGGCCGAGGGATAGGGCTTTCGTCCGCGCGCCCCGATGGATCGTTCTCAGCGTTTGGACGGCCCGACGCGTCCTCCACCGGGCCGCGGCATCACCGAGCCGGGGGTAGGCGAGGGCTCCGAGCAGGCCGAGAAGGACCAGGATCAGGAGCAGTTCCATCAGACTGAACCCCCCCTGAGAGGCATCCGGGAAGGAAGCATCGCCCCCGGGAGGAGCTTGAGCGAAGGAAGCGGCCTCGAGGTTCTCCATGATCCCCGCGAGTCGTCAGCGATGCCCCCCCATAAGAAGGTTGCCGAACCGCCCCTCCTTCATCATGATCAGACCATCATAACAATAAGTTAGCAAGTCGGGAGTATGAACCGGCGGTCCGCGTGTCGCTTCAACGTCCGTCGGACCCGGAGACGGGGAGTGGAGTGCGTTGTCCTCGGTCGTGTCGAACATCCGTGAGCGCCTGCGGAGGATCGTTTTCGGTTCGACCGGGACGGACATGCCCTCCATCGATTTCGGGACGTCCGCGGTCCGTCTGCTCCACGCCCCGGAGGGTCCCGGGGCCGAGGGGGGCTCTCAACCGGGCATCCGGGACTCGTGCAGGGTGGACGTCAGTGGTGGGGCCCCGCCTCAGCCGGAGGATTATCGATCCCCCCTCGAGGATCTCCTCGCCCCCCACGACCTGGAGGGCAGGTCCGTCATCGTGGGGGTGCCTCTTCGAAGCACCATCGTCCGTCGGCTGGAGGTTTCCGCCGTGTCCGGGGATCGCCTGGGGCCGGAGGTTCGGCGGAAGGCACGGGACACGATGCCCGCTTCCCTCCGGGACGTTCACTTCGATTACCAGGTCGTGTCCCGGGAGGGGCGGACGCGTCGTGTCATCCTGGTGATGATCAAAAAGGAGACGCTCCGGGAGTACCTGACGGTCGTCCGTCGCGCCGGGCTGAACCCCGGGGTCGTGGACGTCTCCGCGTTTGCCCTCTTCAACCTGTTTTGCTGCGTGGATAACCGGGGGAATTCGGGGGAGGACGGGACGGCGATCCTCGTGGACGTGGGGGCCTGCAGCAC
>CAZEBV010000151.1:0-5474 GCA_964510695.1 uncultured bacterium | reverse complement strand
GAGGCCTTCAACCTCGGACAGGGGTTCCCCGATTTTCGCCCCCCCGAGGCGCTCGTGGAGCACCTTCGAGGTTCGGTGGGCGAGGGGTACGAGGCCCATCAGTACGCTCCCTCCCCCGGCCGGGAGGACCTTCGTCAGGCACTGTCGGACCTCTACGGGAACCTGTACGGGATGCACTACCACCCCGGGAACGAGATCACCGTCACCGCGGGGGCCACCGAGGCCCTGGCCGCGTCGTTTCTGGGGCTGCTTAACCCGGAGGACGAGGTGATCCTGTTCGATCCCGTGTACGACCATTACGCCCCGTTCGCCCGCCGGGCCGGGGCCGCGGTCAGCCGGCTGGCGCCGGCGGCTGACTTCCGGCTTCCGCTGGATCGGCTGGAGGCCCGCGTGGACGATGACACGCGCCTGATCGTTCTGAACAATCCCCACAACCCAACCGGGAGGGTCTTTCGGCCGCGTTCGCTTCGGCGGCTGGTCGAGCTGGCCGTCCGCCACGACGTCTGGCTGATCAGCGACGAGGTGTACGAGCACCACCGCTACGACGGGGTGGACTACGTTCCCCTGGCCTGTCTCGAGGGGGCCCGGGAGCGCACCCTCTGGGTGGGCAGCGCCGGCAAGAGCTTCGACGCGACGGGGTGGAAACTGGGCTGGGTGCTGGCCCCGGAGGCCCTGACGCGGGCCGTGCGGCGGGCCCATCAGTTCACGACGTTCTGCGCGGCCCATCCCCTCCAGTCGGCCCTGGCCTCGTATCTGCGGGAGGAGGATCCCTCGAGGTTCTTCGAGGAGCTTCGGGCGGCCTACCGGTCCCGACGGGACGCCCTGGTCGAAGGGTTAAAGGACACGCCCCTGGAGGGTTCCCCGCCGGAGGGAACCTATTTCATGACCGTCGAGGTGCCGTCCGGGATGTGGCCGGAGGGGGATGAGCCCGGGATGCAGTTCGTGGAGCGAATGGTGCGGCGGGTCGGGGTGGCCGCGATCCCCCTCGGGGCTTTCCTGAGTGAGTCCAACGCGGACCGGGGGGGACGTCGGCTCCGACTGGCCTTCTGCAAACGGCGGGAGATGCTGAGGGAGGCGGTGTCCCGGTTGAGCGAGCTGGGCTGAGGGTGGAACGCTACTCCTCGCGAAGGGTGGCGTCGAATTTCTCCCGGAGACGCTCCAGGATGGTCTCCTGAACCCGATTGATCTCCTCGTCGCTGAGGGTTTCACCGGACCGTCTGAACCGCAGGCGGAAGCTGAGGCTTTTCTTGCCCTCCGGGAGCGGATCGCCGTAGTAGAGGTCGAAGAGCTCGGTTGATTCCAGCCAGTCGGCGGCCTCACGGATGGCCGTCCGAAGCGGGGCGGCGTGCTGTTCGCGGTCCACCACGAGGTCCAGGTCCCGCTTGACGACCGGCTGATCCGAGAAGGGCCGATACCGCGGGGGCGGGACGTCCGGCAGGGCCGAGAGTTCGATTTCGGCCCCGAGCACGGGGGCGTCGACGTCCAGCTCGAGGGCGTCGGCGTCGATTTCTCCGAGTCGACCCACCGCCGCGTCAGCGACGTGCAGGCGCCCCCCCCGATGGTCGCGGAAACCGGGAAACGAGGCCGGTTCCAGCCGGATTGCCCGATGGCCCAGCCGCTCCAGCAGCAGTTCCACGGCGCCGCGAAGGTCGAAGAAGTCAAACGGGCGCGTGTGTTCGTCCCACCGTTCCCGGTACGTCTTTCCCGTCGCCACCATCCCCACGCGTCGGGGTTCCTCGTCACGGTCGGGGGGGAAGGTTCGTCCCACCTCGAACAGCCGGACGTCCTCCCGGCCGGCGTCCAGGTCGTGACCCAGGCTCTCGGTCAGGCCGTCGAGCAGGGAACGCCGGAGGGTGGATTGCCGCCGGGAGAGCGGGTTGCGGAGGGAGTGGGGTTCGGCGTCGGAAGCGAAGCGGTGCTGTTCGGGTGCCACGAAGCTGAAGGTGATCGCCTCGCGGAACCCGAGGTCCGAGAGGATCGCCCGAGCCCTCTCCGGGGGTTGTTCCTCGGGGGTCGGGGTCTCGTTCAGGGCGATACGGGGGTAATCGGAGGGGATGTTTCGGTATCCGTCCAGGCGCACGATCTCCTCCATCAAATCCTGGGGCCGCGTCAGATCATGGCGCCAGGAGGGTGAGGTGACGGCCCACCCGTCCCCGTCCTCGTCCACCTCGCAGCCGAGTCGCTCCAGTCGCTGGCGCATGACCTGCTCCCCGGGTTGGTATCCGATCAGGGTCTCGAACCGGTCGGGGGAGAAGGCGATGCGCACCGGGGAGCTTTCCCGCTTGTGCTCGCGGTGCGGCCGGTGGGCCCTCATTGCGTCCGGGTCCTGCCGGGGGTCCTCCCGGAGCAGGTCCAGGCAGCGGGCCAGGGACGCGTCGATGCCCTCCGGGTCGGTGCCCCGTTCGAACCGGTGCGAGGCTTCGGTGGAAAGGTCCAGCCGGGAGGCCGTTCGCCGGATCCGCACCGGGTCGAAGTGGGCTCCCTCCAGGAGGATTCGGGTGGTGTCCGGGGTCACCTCGGTGGCCTCCCCCCCCATGATCCCGGCCAGGGCCCGGGGGGCCTCGGCGTCGGCAATGACCAGGTCCTCGGCCGTTAACGTCCTGGCTTCTCCGTCGAGGGTCCGAAGGGTTTCCTCGGGTTGAGCCCGCCGCACCGTCACGGGGTAGCTGAGGCGGTCCTCGTCGAACGCGTGGAGGGGATGGCCCCGCTCGAACAGCACCAGGTTCGTGGCGTCCACGATGTTGTTGACCGGGGACTGACCCAGGCGGATCAGTTTCACCTGCCACTCCAGCGGGGAGGGACCCACGGTGAGCCCGTGAACGGGCATCCCGACGTAGACCCCACAGCCGGTTTCGTCCTCGATTGCGACCGAGCCGTCGGCCGCCGGACCCTCGGGCAGCGTGTCGTCCCCCGGTGATTCCAGGGGGAGGCTTTCCGCGGCGGCGAAATCCCGGGCCACGCCCAGGTGGGACAGACAGTCGGCCCGGTTGGGGGTCAGGTCCAGTTCCAGAACGGGGCGGTTCAGTTTGAGGAGCTCGACGATCGGCGTGGTACGGTCCACCTCGCCGGGCAGTTCCAGCAGGCGCCGGGAGTGGGACGCCAGCCCGAGGTCCTGAAGCGAACAGAGCATGCCCTCGGATTCAACGCCGTCGAAGGACCGCTTCTTGACGCGTCCGTCCGGCAGCCGGGCGTCGGGGGCGGCCCAGACGTAAGTGCTCTTCTCCCGAAGGTTATCCGCGGCCGTGACCACGCGGACGGAGCCCGCCGGGGTCTCCAGCTCACAGACGGTCAGTTCGGGGTTCGTTTCGTGGCGGCGAATCCGGCGGGGCACCGCCGCACGAAGCCCGTCCAGGGCCTCCGACGGAACCCGGGTGTCCTCCACCTCCAGGCCGATGGCGGTCAACCGGTCCGCCAGGCGATCGATCCGGTCCGGAACCGCCACGAACGCCTCCAGCCAGTCCACGAGTACCCGCACCGTTACGGACGCCTCCGACGGATCGTGCGTCGAGTTCGGGACACGTCAGAACTGCTCCAGGAACCGCAGGTCGTTCTCGAAGAGAAGCGGCAGGTTATCGATGCCGTAGCGAAGCATCGCCAGCCGCTCGACGCCCAGGCCGAAGGCGAACCCCTGGACGTTCCCGTGATCGTAGTCGACGGCCTCGAACACGGCCGGGTCGACCATGCCCGCCCCCAGCACCTCCAGCCATTCCTCGCTGTCGCCGTCCGCGAAGGAGATGTCGATCTCGGCGGAGGGTTCCGTGAAGGGGAAGTAGCTGGGACGGAAGCGCATGTCGACGTCGGGTCCGAAAAACCGCCTGACGAACAGCTCGAGGGTTCCCTTGAGCTGGTCGAAGGTCACGCTGTCGTCGACCCAGAGCCCTTCCACCTGGTGGAACATCGGCGAGTGGGTTCGGTCGGCGTCCCGGCGGTACACGCGTCCGGCCGAGAGGATGCGGAGGGGCGGGGAACGATCCTCCATGACCCGGATCTGGACGGGGGAGGTATGGGTACGAAGCAGCCGCCCGTCCTCCAGGTAGAAGGTGTCGTGCATGTCCCGGGCCGGATGGTCCGGGGGGATGTTCAGGGCTTCGAAGTTGTACCAGTCGGTTTCGACCTCGGGGCCCTCCACGGGATAAAACCCCAGGTGGGTGAACACGTCGACGATGTCCCGGAGGGCGGCGGTGACGGGATGTAAGCCGCCGGGTCGAGGGGTGCGTCCGGGGAGGGTAACGTCCAGCCAGGACGCCCGCCGGGCGTCGTCTGCCGCCGCGTCCCGAAGCGTTTCCCGGCGCTTTTCGAAGCGGGATTCGAGCGAACTTTTCAGCTCGTTGGCGCGCCGCCCCACCTCCGGCCGCTTCTCCTCCGGGACCTCGTCCATGGACTCGAAAATGTCCCGGATTTCACCGTTTCGCCCGAGGTAGTCGATCCGAAACTCATCCAGCTCCTCGAGGGAGGAACAGGCCTCAAGCCGGTCGGGGGCCGTCTGCTCCAGTCGGTCCAGCCGTTCGAGCACGTCGGCCAAGGTTCACAGGGACTCCCGGGCCAGGTCGACGATGTCGCGGAACGCCTCGGGGTCCCGCACGGCGATGTCGGCCAGCATCTTCCGGTTGATCTCGACCCCGGCTTTCTTGAGACCTCCCATGAGCTGACTGTAGGTGGTGCCTTCTTCGCGGGCGGCGGCGTTGATGCGGGTAATCCAGAGGCGGCGGAATTCCCGCTTCTTCTCACGGCGGTGTCGGTAGGCGTGTTTTCGGCCGCGCTCCACGGCCTCCTTGGCCTGTCGGTACAGGTTGCTGCGTCCCCCGCGGTAACCGCGGGCCTGCTTGATGATTTTCTTGTGACGTTTTCGCCGACCGGTGCTCTTCTTGGTTCGTGCCATGGAGATCCTTCCTTCCGGTGCGGATGGGATCGGGGGATCCAGCGGAACGAATGGCCCTCCGGTCGTGAAGGAGGGGAACCGCGTCGAACGAGGGCCGGCTCAGCCCGGAAGCATCTGTTTGATGCGTTTTTCGTCGGCCTTGCTGGCCCGTTTGGGCTTGTTGCGGTGGCGCTTGGGCTTCCGGGATTCCCCGGTCTGCAGGTGGTTGTTGCCGGGTCGCTTGTACATCACCTTGCCGTTGCCGGTGACCTTGAACCGCTTCGCGACGGCCTTGCGCGTCTTCATCTTGGGCATCGGGGGTTCCTCCCGGTTATTTTTCGGACTCGGGTTCCATCACCATCGTCATGGTTCGCCCCTGCATTTCGGGTTTCTTCACGACCCGCCCGAGGTCCTCGAGTTCCTCGGCGACGGTGGCCAGCAGGTCCTTCCCGAGATCCGGCCGCGAGATCTCACGGCCGCGGAAGAAGACCTGAAACTTGACCTTGTTGTGGTTGTTGAGGAACCGTTTGGCGTCGTCGAGTTTGTAGTTCAGGTCGTGGTCCTCGATCTGGGGCTTCAGGCGGAGCTGTTTGAGCTCCATCGTCGTCTGGGACTG
>CAZEBV010000150.1:0-5535 GCA_964510695.1 uncultured bacterium | reverse complement strand
CCCCGGGTAGGGCATGGTGACGATGTCGACCGGGTCGGGGCGGGTTCCCCGGGCGTCGACGTGGATCGTTCGTTCCTCGATCTCCAGGTCGAAGCCGGCGTGGCGAAGTTTGTTGAGGAGGGCCTCGATGTGGCCGGGACGAGCCTTCCCCACCGTGACTCGCCCCCCGGTGATGGCCCCGCCGATCAGGAAGGTGCCCGCCTCGATGCGGTCCGGGATGACGTCGTGCTGCGTTCCCTCCAGGTGATCGACGCCCTCGACCCGGACGTGATCCGTCCCCGCCCCCTCGATGCTGGCCCCCATTCCGTTGAGCATCTCGGCCAGGCAGACGATCTCCGGCTCCCGGGCCGCGTTCTCGATTACGGTGGTGCCCTCCGCCCGCACGGCGGCCATCATGAGGTTCTCCGTGGCCCCCACCGAGGGAAAGTCCAGGTAAATCTCGGTTCCCGTCAGGGACTCTCCGCGCGCGACGACGTTGCCGTGCTCGACGTCGACCTCGGCTCCCAGGTCCTTCATCCCCCGCCGGTGCAGGTCGATGGGCCGGGTGCCGATGGCGCACCCCCCCGGGAGGGGTACCTCCGCCTCGCCGGTTCGGGAGAGCAGCGGTCCCATGACGAGGAACGAGGCGCGCATCTGCTTGACCAGCTCGTAGGAGGCCCGCGTGGTGGTCAGGGTCCGCGTGTCGACGCTGAGGGTGGATCCCCGGAAGGTGACCTCGGCCCCCAGTTCTTCCAGCAGACGGCACATGGTGTGCACGTCGTTGAGGTCGGGGACGTTGTTGAACCGATACTCGGAGCCGGCCAGGAGGGTCGCCGCCATGATGGGAAGAACGGCGTTCTTCGCGCCGCTGACCTCCATGGCGCCCTCGAGGGGTTCCCCGCCTTCGATCACCAGTTTCTCCAGCCGTCCTCACCCCCCTGATCGAACGCAACAACGTGAGCCCGCACGCGCCGGTTGGGAAACTTAATCGGTTTTTCGGAGGTCGCCGGAAAAAAGTTAAGCACGGGGTTCACCGCCGGCCGGCCCGGATAAAACACAGGAAGCGGTCCCGCCCTTCGAGGTCCCGATGGACCGACCGCTCCGCCCAGGCCGAACCCGCTGTGCGGGCCGTGCGTCGAGCGATCAGGTCAGGGTCCAGCTCCAGCCAGAGCTCCCCGCCGGGAACCAGCCGCTCGGCCGCCTGGCGAAGGAGCTCGTCGTAGAAGACGTCCGCCGGCGCCTGGAGCCGATACGCCCGTTCTGGCTCGTAGCGGCGCACCGAGTCGTCAGCGGGAGCTGCGTCGGGGCGAACGTAGGGAAGGTTCGCGGCGATGGCCGCGGCGGACACGTCGAGGGGAGCCAGTCGATCGCCCCGCACCAGCCGGAAGGTCCAGTCGTGCCAGGCCCGGTTTTCGACCGCCAGGCTGAGAGGGGCCGGGTGCCGGTCCACCCCCACCACCGTTCGACCGGTGTGATGTTCCAGCCACCCCGCCAGGAAGCCGGATCCCGTCCCGCAGTCCACGAGGGGCCCGTCCGGCCAATCCGGCGCCCGGTCCACGAGCGTTCGGGCCAGCGTTTCGGTTTCGGGTCGGGGGATCAGGGCCCGATCGTCGATCCGGAACGTCAGGGGGCCGACGTGCACGTGGCCGAGGATGTACTCGAGGGGTTCACCGGCCTCGCGACGTCGGCGAAGTTCGCTGAGGGCCACCGGATCCTCCCGGTGCTCGGTGGTCACACGATCCGAGCCGGGACGGCGATGGGCCCGGATCTCCTCCCGCTCCCACCCGGGCAGCTCATTCAGCCAGCGGGACGAGGTCGTCACGCTCCTCGAGTTCCTCGAGTCGCTCAAGCCGATCCGCCTCCTGCAGAGCCTCCACCACGTCGTCGAGTTCGCCCTCGAGGATGGCCTCGAGGTTGTGCCAGTCCCGTTCGATCCGGTGGTCGGTCACGCGGTTCTGGGGGAAATTGTACGTGCGGATTTTTTCGCTTCGATCCCCCGATCCGATCTGGTCCCGGCGCCGCTGGCGCCGTTCGTCCTGCTGTTCCTGTCGGGCCTCGTCCAGCAGCCGGGAGCGAAGAATTTCCATGGCCCGGGCGCGGTTCTTGTGCTGGGACCGTTCGTCCTGACACTGCACCTGGATGCCCGTCGGCTCGTGAGTGATCCGGACGGCGGAGTCCGTCATGTTGACGTGCTGGCCGCCGGCGCCGCTGGCCCGGAAGGTGTCCACCCTGAGATCCCCGGGATCGACCTCCACCTCGACCTCCCTCGCCTCAGGAAGAACCACCACGCTGGCGGCGGAGGTGTGGATCCGCCCGCCGGACTCGGTCTCGGGGACCCGCTGCACCCGGTGGACCCCACGCTCGAAGCGCAGGTGACCGAAGACGTCCTCCCCCTCGACGGTGGCGATCAGCTCCTTGTATCCACCGTGGTCCGACACGTTCTGGTCCACGATCCGGGGGACCCAGCCTTTCCGATCCGCGTAGCGACGGTACATCTCGAAGAGGTCCCCGGCGAAGAGGGCGGCCTCGTCGCCGCCGGTGCCGGCCCGGATCTCGAGCACGATGTCACGATCGTACTCCGGCACATTGGGCACGAGCCGGTCCCGGAGGGTCGCGCGAAGTTCCTCGAGACGGGCCTTAAGCCCGCGGGCTTCCTCCCGGGCGAGCTCGGCCATCTCGTCCTCGGCCTCCCGGGAGAGGGTCTTCGCTTCCTCCAGCTGACCCCGCTTGTCACGGTACTCGCGGTAGGCCTGGACGATGGGTTTCAGGCGGGAATATTCCTTCGAGGACGCCTGGAACGCCTCGGAATCCTCGAACTCGTCGGGGGATCCGAGGCGTTCCTCGAGGTGGGCGAGCCGCTCCTCGATCTCGCGCAGGTGGGACTCAAACGGCAGTTCGTCGATTACCCTTCATCCCCGGTTTCGTCCCCGCTGTCGCCTCCGGCGTCGTCACCGTATTTGCGTTTGAATTTCTCAACCCGTCCCTCGGTGTCGATCAGCTTCTGCTCACCGGTGTAGAAGGGATGGCTGGCCGACGTGACCTCGATTTCAACCAGAGGGTACTCCTCTCCGTCCAGCGTGATGGTCTCCTCGGACTCGGCGGTGGATCCCACCAGGAACTTCTCGCCGCTCGACTGGTCCCGAAAGACGACCTCACGGTAGTCGGGGTGCAGATCGTCCTTCATCAGCGTCACCTCCCGAAGACCCAGAGGGAATCGTGCCGCGTCCTCGTACTAACCGAACCGAGCTTCAAGTATAACAGCTCCACGCGGGGGCGGAACCGACGATCCTCGTTCCGTCACCGAAACATGACGCCCAGCAGCCCCACCAGGATCACCAGGGAGGCCAAAAACCGACGGCCCGGGTGACGTTCCCCGAGGAGCCACCCTCCCAGCAGGACGCTGACGAGCATGCCGGACCGCTTGACGGCGATCACGTAGGTGACGTCCGTGCGCAGAATCGCGTACATCTGGGTCCCCGCCAGCACAGCCTGGAACAGACCGATCCCGGCGAGCGCCAGAATCACGTTCGAGGACAGGGCCGAGGCGCCCGGGGCCTCCGACCGCATGAACGACGGGGCCAGCACCCCCAGAAGCAGCAGGGCCATTCCGGCGTGGAACCAGAAAGCATAGGCCAGCGGGGAGGATGCTTTGACGGCCAGCTTGTCGACGTTGGCGGTAACGCTCCAGATCAGCGACACCGCCAGCCCCCATCGACAGCCCGGGTCCCACCAGAGTCGCCGGACCGGATCCATCCAGCCCTGCCCGGGGTCCGACGCCAGGGCGTACGTCCCGGTCACGATCACCAGCACGCCGAGCAGTCCCTGCCCGTCGGGAAACTCCGCCAGGATCAACCAGCTCGTCAGCAGCATGAACATCGGGGACAGCGAAAGCAGCGGCGACACCAGGGAAACCTCGGAGGCCTCCAGGGCACGAACGTACCCGTAAAACGCGAAGGCGTTTCCCAGCAGGCTGCATCCCAGCCAGGTGATGAAATCCGACCGGTACCCGTGGGGGGCACCCGGAAGGTAAACGGCCAGCAGGGGAACGACCGCGACGGCGAACATCGCCAGCAAAATCCGCGCCCGGGGCACGTTCCGGGTGCCCGCGGCACGAACCAGCACGTTCTGCAGAGCGTAAGCGAGCGCGCAGGTTCCGGCCAGCGTCTGCCACATGAGTCCTCGCCTCCCGGTTGATCACGGTCCGTCGACGCCGGTCCGGACGCGAAGCGTCCGCCCGTCGGTGTAAAAAACGACCGTCCCCCGGCGATCCGTCCGGTAAACGCCGCCCTCCGCGTGACGCTTCAGACGCTCCATCACCCGTACGGCCGGCGCCTCGTATGGGTTGGGGCGCCCCGTCGGCACCACGACGTGACGGGGCCGGACTCTCCGCAGCAGGAGCGGGTCCGACCCGTCCTCCCGACCATGACGGGCCGCCGCGAGAACGTCCGTCCGAAGACTGCCTCCCCACCGCATCACGACCGTCCGCTCCGTCGATCGATCCAGGTCACCCGCAAGCAAAAACGACCGCTGCCCGTAGCGGAAAAAGAGCGCGTGCCCGACCGGCCGCCCCACGTGAACGATGGGGGGACGGTTGAGGATCCGGGCCGGGGCCCCCGGAACCAGTTCGAACGGTTCCTCCAGCGGACGAGGCTCCACCGGGACGCCGCGCCGGCGGGCCCGCTTACGGGGGCCCCGGACGACCGGGGTACGGGCCGGGGGCACCAGGAGCCGATTGACCGCGGGGGACGGATGTTCGAGGAGGTCCACCGCGGCCCCCAGGTGATGGTCCCGGGGGACCGTACCCACCAGCTGGTAAAGCCGGCGAACCCCGGTCCCGCGAATCCACGGCAGCAGGACCCGATGGGCCGCGTCCTCGACCGGCATCCGGGTCTTCCGCGGATACTGACCGATCCCGCCCCCGACGAGCGTCGTGGTGGAACCGGGCCCCTGGACCAGGACCGCCCGACCGTAGCCGACGGCCAGGAAGGCCACGGCGAGTTCGCCGGGCTGCCGATCACCCAGCGTGGGGGATTGAACCTCCCCACGGGGCGCCCCCCACCGGGTCAGAAGCCGGCCGTAGCGCGGCCCCGCGAACCCCCAGACCCCGAGGAGGATCAGGGCGCCGATCACCTTCAGCACCGTTGACGGGTGGGCCGTGAAGCCTCGCCGGATCCCGTCCGACTCAGCGTCCACCGGACTCCCCGGACACCCGCAGGTGAGGGCGCAGCTCCGAGAGGGTCGCCGGGCCGATGCCGTTCACCCGCCTGAGTTCCTCGAGGGTCCCGAAGGGTCCGCGGCGGCGGCGGTCCCGGAGGATGCGATCGGCCAGCACCGGCCCGATCCCGGGCAGCCTGCGGAGGGCCGACCGGTCGGCCCGGTTGAGTGAGATCGCTCGATCCCCGTCCCCGGGACCCCCCGATGTATCCCCGTTCACCCGGATTCTCGGCCGCAGCTCCTACAGCGTCCGAGGTCAGATCACCCTCACGTCCATCAGCCCCTCCTGCCGATCGAATCCCCCCTTTTTCTCCCGCTTCGCGACGATCCTTCGGGCGGTGG
>CAZEBV010000149.1:0-5562 GCA_964510695.1 uncultured bacterium | reverse complement strand
AACTGGGCATTCGTGCCAGCGACACCGCCGAACTGATCTTCGACGACGTCCGGGTGCCCGAGGACAATCTCGTCGGGGAGGAAGGGGCCGGTTTTCTCCAGCTCATGCACTTCTTCGACGCCACCCGCACGGGCGTCGCCGCGCAGGGGGTGGGGATCGCCCGGGGGGCCTTCGAACGGGCCCTGGACTACGCTCAGGAACGGGAACAGTTCGACCGCCCCATCAGCGACTTCCAGGCCATCCAGCATAAACTCGCCGAGATGGCCACGAACGTCGAGGCCGCCCGGCAGCTGACCTACAAGTCGGCCTGGAGCGTGGAGAATCGGGAAGAATCCCTCACCACCCTGGCCTCGATGGCCAAGGAATTTGCTTCACGGGTCGCCGTCGACGTGACCAGCGAGGCCGTCCAGATCCACGGCGGCGCCGGTTACGTCAACGACTTCGACGTCGAACGGCTGTTCCGGGACGCAAAGATCACTCAAATTTACGAGGGCACGACCGAAATCCAGAAAAACATCATCGCCCGAGAGCTTCTGAATTAACCGGGGACGAAGGCCCGTAGCCTCCCCGGGAGGGAGTTTGTTATGAGTGAGACTGCCCCCCCTGCCGCCCGTCTCACCGGAACCGGGATGGCCGTCCCGGACCGTGTGGTCGACAACGACCTTCTGGCCCGGTGCATGGACACCTCGGACGAATGGATCATGGAACGGACCGGGATCCAGGAACGCCGGGTCTCCCCCGACACGTATCGGCTGATCCAGCGCCTGGCTGAATCCGACGACCCCCAGGCCACCATGGACCGGGTCCGGGACGAGGGACTCGACGGCGAAATCGATTCGACGATGTCCGTTACGGACCTGGCGGAACGGGCCGCCCGGGACGCCGTCGACGCCGCGGATACCTCGATCGAGTCGATCGACTGCATCATCGAATCCTCCACGATTCCCGACTACGCCTACCCGCACACCGGCTGCGTGCTGCAGGGACGCTTCGGCCTTACGTCCACGCCGGTCTTCAACCTCCAGCAGGGCTGCTCGGGCTTCGTGTACGGACTCGCCATGGCGGATCACTTCCTTCGGACGGGTCTGTTCGAGCGCTGCCTGGTGATCGGGGCGGAAATGCTGAGCCCCGTGGTCGATTACACCACCCGGGGCCGTTCGATGGCGGTCCTCTTCGCCGATGGTGCCGGGGCGGCGGTGGTGGAACCCACCTCGGAGAACGCCTCCGGTGAAATCCTTTCCCATCACCTCTACACGGACGGTACGAAACTGGACGCTCTCTCGGCGGAGGTGTACGGCACCTCCACCTTTCCAATCGTGTCGAAGAAAAAAATCGACGAAGGACGCACCCTTCCGCGCATGGACGGTCGGAAGGTCTTCGTCCAGGCCGTCACCCGACTCAGCGAGGTCACCGAAACATGTCTGGAGGAAAACGACATCGGCGTCGACGACGTGGATCTGTTCATCTACCACCAGGCCAACGCCCGGATCATCGACGCCGTGGCGGACAAGATGGACGTGCCCGACGAAAAAACGTTCAACAACCTGCACAAATACGGGAACACCGCCGCGGCCTCGGTGCCGATGTGCTTCCACGAGGCGGTCCAGGCGGGCCGGGTGGACCGCGGCGACCTCGTCTTCATGGCGGCCTTCGGAACGGGGTTTTCCTGGGGGGCCTCCCTGCTTCACTGGTAGACCTTTGACGGAAGGTATCCCCCCCCGCCAATCCCGGTGGAGGACGATCATCGTGCTTTTTCGCAGCCGCCTCAGCCTGAACCTCGCCGTGATCGTGGCGCTTTGCTTCCCCCTTCCCCTGAAGGCCGCGGACACCCCTCCCCTGAAGCAGCGCGTAAAGCGGCTGGAAGCCACCGTGCGGACGCTGCGCGAACGGATCAGGCGCCTGGAAGAGGAACTTGAGCGGATGAAATCGAAGCCGCCCGGGAGGGCCGACACCCCGACCCCAACACGGGTCACCGACGGGGAGACCGGCGTCCGTGCCGACGACCACGACGGGCACGACACGTCGATCGACGTCCCGGACGGATCGGCTCGATTCACCCGTGATCGGTTCCGTCGCGTCCAGCCCTCGATGACCCCGGCCGCGGTACGGAACCTCCTGGGGACACCCGACCGGATCGAACGGGGGGACTATCCTTCCCTGATGGCGGCCCTGCGGGGGCGCGGACGGGTGGTGCGCTGGTTCTACCGTCGCCGCGCCGGCGGCTCCACCGTGCGGGCCAGGATCGTGTTTCGAAACCGGCGGGTACAGGACAAAACCTGGCGGTCGGACGCCGAACCGGCCGACTGAGGCCAGGCCCGGTTCGTCACCGGGCGCACCCGCTCAATACGAACCCGACCCGGTCCCCTCACCCGGTGGAACCGCCTGGAAGGCTCGCACCGCCTCCCGGAACGTGTCGGGAATCCGACGGGTCTCCCCGGCGTCCCCGTCCACGGCGACGTGGACCGCTTCTCCCTCCACCACGACGACGTCGTCCTCCCGACGACGGGCACGGTACTCGGATCGAAGGCTGCTCTCGCCGAAGCCCGTCACCCGCATGCGGTGCTGCAGGACGTCACCGAACGTGGCACTGCTTCGGTAGTCGAGGGAGACGTGAGCCACCTGAACCGACCAGTCCCCCTCGCTCCACTGAGAATCATCGTAGCCGAGGCAGCGGAAGAAGGCACTGACCGTCTCGTCGTGGTAGGTCAGGTAGTTGCCGTAGAAGACGATGCCCTGCAGGTCGGTTTCCTCGAATCGAACGCGGTTCTCGTAAAGCACGGTTTCACTGCCGTCCATATGCCTGACCTCCAGGCAATCCACCCGAGGTTCCCGGACGCATTCAGCCGGCCGGGGTCTGCGTCAGTCCAGTCGGGTATTCAGACGCCGTGAGACATAAAGCGAGCGGGCAGCGGCTTCCCGCCGACATCCGAGTCCCTCGACCCGGACTCCCCGGCGCCGGGCGTCACGCAGGGACTCAAGCCAACCCTCCTCCGTCCGGGGACCCGGGCGGATCGCCTCCACGTCGGGCCGCTGAACCACGAAAACGCAGGCGGCACGATGGCCGGCCTCCGCCGCAGCGGCAAGCTCGTCGAGGTGCCGGTACGCCCGCCGTGACGGGGTACCGGAGTAAAACGCGAACCGACTGTTTCCCCGGGAGGACGCGCTGCTGAGGGATTTCACCTCCACCCAGTGGGGCCGCCCGTCCCCGGCCCGTCCCAAAAAATCAACCTGACTCGATCCCAGGGATACCTCCCGACGCCATTCGTTCCATTCCGCGTAAGCTCCCCGGGGGTCCCGGGAGAGGTAGTCGGCGAAGAGCTCGTTCGCCCGCCGTGCCACGATCCCGACCCAGACCCCGCCGTCCCGCAGGCGGGTCACCGTGTAGTCGGTCTTGCGGTCGGGATCGTCGTTGGGGATCACCCAGGCCTCCCGACCCGGCTCGAAGAGTCCGATGAGTCGGGAGGTGTTGGGACAGTAGGCCCTCACCCGGGCACCGTCCTCTAAATCCACCGTCATCACGAACCGGTTCGGCCGATCCACGAGGGTACCGACTCGGGCTTCGGAGGGCATCAGTGCCGGACCAGCGGGCGGTTCATGCGGTATAAAACCCGGCCGGTGGGTCAGACCTGCTGGTAGTGGTAGTGCTCCTTCATCCGGTTGAAATCGCGAAGCAGGTCCTGAAGGAGTTCCTTGGGCTGCTGCTCGTCCTCGGGTCGACCGGCCTGGTTGGCGAGGAAATTCCGGTGATCCTTCTGAATCCGCTCGATTTTTTCGGGGGCGATCTCGCCAAGACGGTCAAGGGTCCCCAGACGGACCGACGGTCGGAACTGGTTGAGGATGTTTTTCATGAAGAAAACCTCGAGGAAATGCTCGAGGTAGGTGGTCATGGACTCGTAGATCTCATGGATGGACCGGATGTCCTCGTCGGACAGCCCGACCCGGGCCAGGGACCCGCTGTTCTTCTGTTGCATGGGATCGATCCGCGTTTCGAGTTGAGTCCATCGCTTCACCAGCGTCTTCTTCTTCCAGGAGTAGACCTCAGGGTGAACGATCAGCTGATGCTCACGGTCGGAGGCCTCGTTTCGCTGCTCTTCCGAGAAATCCACGACCGCGTTGAAGAAACTCCGATCGTGGACCAGAAGGATGACCTGATGCCCCTGCCGTGCCAGACGCAGAAGGCGCAGAATCACCCGGGGCCGTCGGTCGGCCTCAAGGTCCTCCAGCGGATCGACGAAAAGGTAGACGCCCCCGTAATCGGAGGAGGACGAGCGGGCCAAAAAATCGGCGAGCGACTGCAGTTCCTGCTGCGAGGGATCCAGAACCTCCGAGATTTCGTCCCGGCTGATGCGAGTGTAGCGAGGTTCGTCCCCGCCGTCTCCGACGGCCCAGTTATCGGGGGGATGGAAATCCAGCCACTCGTATTCCTCCGCGAGCCGATCCTGAAAAGGCCCCGAGGAAAGTTCCTGGGCCAGCCGATCGTCCTCGTCGACCAGGGCCTGACGTGCCTGGCTCAAATCGGACACCAGTTCGCGGACCTGGGTGAGTTCTTTGCGGTGAGTGAGGTACTTCAGGATCCGATCGCGGTGTTCCACGACCGCCCGGCGGAGTTTCAGGTCACGGACGGTCTCCTTGAGTTCCTGGATCCGATCCAGGTGGCGGGACTGTTGATCATGCAGCTTCGACCGGTGCTCGGTGAGTTCGTCCACGGTCTGTCGAAGCCCGTCGAGCGTTTCACTGATCGTGGAGGCAAAGGCGAGGTTGAGGTCGGTCTCCCCGTTCTGAAGGGCGGTCAGGAAACGCCGGAAATCCTCCAGAGCCGGCTCGAGGGCCGAGGGGTCACACAGCTCGAACGGTTGATCCTCCAGTTGTTCGGCCAGTTCCGGGGGTGGATTCACGAGGGAACGCAGCGCACCGAGGATCGACTCCAGGTGCTCGTGCTCGCCCTCGAGCCACTCGTTGAGCCGCTCACGCATGTCCCGGGGGGTCACCGTCCCGAGGTCGCCGAGGTCCGGGGGGGGCTCCCCCGACCCGTTCCGGTCCGGGGACAATCGGTCGCGAACCTGGTCCATCAGGAACCGTACGACCGTATCGGCCGTGCCGCTCAACTCCCGCCAGGGGTCCGATTCAATCCAGGCCCCTGGAAGTTCCTCTTCCAGGTGGTCTAAATCCAGGCCGGACATCAGGGTGTCGACATGATCCGCGATCCGGTGGCCCTCCCGGAGGCGGTTGGCCAGGGCCCGGACGGGGAACGGTTCGAACGTGAAGCCCTCCCCCTCCTCGCGGACGATCCCAAGCTCGTCCAGGGTATCCCGGAGGTGGTCGACGGTTTCCTCGAGCCGGTCGGCCTCCCGTGTATCGGTCTCCGCCTGCAGTTCCTCCAGCTCCTCGAGGTGGTCCTCGAGGGTACGTTCGTCCGACCGGGAGAACTCCATCGATCGCACGGCATCGAGGGTCGGTTCGAACTCCTCCTCCAGGGAAAACCCCGCCTGATCCTCGAGGAAGACCACGTCGTCGGCGATATCCCACTCCAGCTCCTCGAGGCGGTATTCGAACAATTCCTGC
>CAZEBV010000148.1:0-5614 GCA_964510695.1 uncultured bacterium | reverse complement strand
AAAGCCGGGACCTGAGGTTCCTCGACCTGACCGTCCTCGTCATGACGCTTCTGGATCAACCCGTCCCCGCACGATACGAGGGCAGCCTGCCGGGAAACGCCGCGGGTTCGAGCGGAGTCCCCCGGCTCGAGAACGTGGAGCTTTCCGTGGATCGGGGTGACGTACCTCCTCCCAACCAGGCCCTCCGACGAAAGGTCCAGGAGGAACTGGGAGGCTAGTTGTCCCCCCGGAGGGTCGTACGCGTCGGAGAGGAAGGAGCCCGTCAGCGCCGCCTTCCGATATCCACCCGCCGCTGTCGGCCCCCGTACAGTCCCCCCTCGCAGCGTCGGACCCACTTTTCCCGAAAGACTGAATCACTGAAGGGGGGGATGGGGAAGGACACGTCCGGCTTCGGTCTTCCCGGCCGCCCTTGTGACAGGAGCCAAAAAGTGTCCGACGACTGAAGCAGAAGATGACCCTTTGTCCACGTCTTCACCCCCTTGAAGTGGAGGTCGAGGCGGCCCTTTGAACCAGAAGTTGACCGTGTGTCGTCCCGCGCATAACAAGCTGTCCTTCTGGCGACGGGGCTTTCGTCGATTTTCGGGCCCGGGCGTGGGGTTCTCATGGCGTGTGGACCCATTTAGGGGGCAGGCCGGCAGTCATTGTGATCGGGCTGTATTCTTATTTGAAGATTTTTTCGCATGGGATCAGCAGTGATTGATCACGCTCGTACTGAAGGATCAAAAGGGGCACCGGTGGTCCCCTGATTCCGGTGGATTGAGTTTTCACCCACGTGGACTAAGTGGCCCCTGAAATCCGTCCGGGGGTTTTCCGGTTGGGTTCCGTTTATTATTCAGAAGGGATCGACATGAACTTGAGGGGCTGCGGCTGTTGCCGACGGGAGGGTGCCGGCTGAATGCGATCCGACGAGGACCTGATGGAGGCGGTCGCCTCCGGTCAGTTTGAGGCGTTCGAGGAGCTGGTTCGCCGCCATCAGGAGACCGCCTGGAGCGTGGCGTACCATCTCCTTCAGAACGCCGACCGGGCCGAGGAAATCGTACAGGAGTCCTTTCTGAAAATCCTGCGGAACGCCCGGAACTACCGCCCCACGGCTTCCTTTAAGACCTACCTCACCCGCGTGACCACGCGTCTTTGCTACGACCACCTGGAGAAGAATCATCCGCTCAACTTCGATCCGGCGGAATGGCCGGTCCGCTCCCGCTCGGATTCCGGTCCCCTCCAGAACGCCCTGGACGAGGAACGAAAACGGTCGATACGGGAGGCCGTTCGGAGTCTGCCGCCGCGGCAGCGGACGGCGATCGTGCTTCAGCAATTCGAAGGATTCACCTACGAAGAAATCGCCGAGACCATGGAGACCACCGAGAAGGCCGTGGAACGGCTGCTTTCACGCGCTCGGAAGAACCTGCGGGAAGCCCTTCAGGAGTTTGCCGGGCGTCTTTGATGACAGAAACGGGGAATAATCATGGGCGAGTTTGACTGTGACAAAATCCGGGCCCTGGGAACGGCTTACGTGGACGGCGAACTCGATCCTCAAAAACGGGGCCGCGTTGACGATCACCTGGAAGTCTGTCCCGACTGCAGTCTTTACTACGAAGAGCTTCGACAGCTTGAGGACAACCTTGACACGGCCCGGGAACCGGTTCCCCCGATTTCGTCCGAGTCCACCGAAGAGCTGCTGACCCGGGCGCGACGGGAGCTCGCATTAGCCGGGAAGGATTCCGTGGAACCATCATCGTCTTCGGGCGGATTCAGGAAGGCCAGAGGCATCCTGTTGACCGCGGTCGCGCTGGTCGTCGGGTTGTGCATCGGAGGCTACCTTGGACTGGGTTTGTTGCGGTCGATCGAGGACACTCGGGCCCCTGCGGTCGTGCAGTCTTCCCCTGATGAGGAACCGATCGAGTCGTCCGAGCGTCCTCCGGTTTCGGTGGAGGTCGTGTCCTTCTCGGACGCCTACTTCGAAGTTCCCGACGACCGGTCCTCGGAGCGTGACCGCTAATGTGGCAGCGGCTGCGGTCCCCCCTTCTGTTTCTTTCCCTGGGCATGAACGTGGCGTTTCTGGTCGTCCTGGGGTTCCTTTATTTCACCGGTTTTCCGGGGGGGAAGAAGGGCCTCTACCACGATAGGCACCCCGGCCACCGAACCCACGAAAAACACAGGGAGAAACGGCCAAAAGATCCAGGGTGGAGGTTTTACCGACACAAGGTCGGCGTTTCAGAAACACAGTGGCGAAACCTGCGCCCGGACATGGAGGCGTTTCACCGAAAGGCGTATCGGATCTGTCGTCGGATCCGAAAACTTCGCAACGAGGTCCTTCGGGCCCTCGAGTCGGCGGATCCCGATACCGCCGTCATCGAGCAAAAGGAAGAGAAGATCCTCCAGCTGAAGCGAAGGAAACAGCGGCTCTTCATCGAGTACATGCGGGGCAAGAAGCAGTCTTTAACCCCCGGCCAGCAGGAGCGGTTCTTCGGGATGCTTCGGAAAGGTCGGAACTGCGACAGGCACGCCCGCTTCCTGGAGGACATTCCGGGTCGGAAGGGCGGCCAGCACCATCGCGGCGGTTGATGCCTCCCGCTTTGGTTTTCCATCGGGGTCCCTCAGTCGGGCACTGACCCCGTTCTCATTCACTCGTCCATGGGAGCTTCCATCGTGATTCGTCGGGAGACGCTGTTCGTACTCGCAGGGGTGGGAGTGCTCCTGATCCTCGCAGGCTGTGGGAGCCGATCGATGCCGGAGACGGATCCCGTGGAACCGCCCCCCACCTTTTCGGATTCGGGGACTCAGGACGTTCCTCCTCGCTGGTGGCGGGCCTTCGGGGACACCGGGCTCAACACCCTGGTCG
The DNA here is from genome assembly GCA_964510695.1 of uncultured bacterium. Taxonomy (GTDB): domain Bacteria; phylum T1Sed10-126; class T1Sed10-126; order T1Sed10-126; family CAZEBV01; genus CAZEBV01. The sequence continues at coordinate 2,775 of CAZEBV010000148.1, read as the reverse complement.
AAACCGGGCTGGCGGAGAACCTGGACCTGAAAACCGCCTGGGATCGACTTCGGGCGGCGCGGGCCGTCGTCGATCGCGAGTCCGCCGTCCTTTTACCCACCCTGGATGCGTTCGCCGAGGGGACCAGCCGGGAGGATGAATCCCCGACCGGATCGGTGGACCGGGACGAGTTGACCCTGGGTCTGACGGCCGAATACGAACTGGATCTGTGGGGACGCATCCAGTCCCGCGTGGAAGCCGAACGGTTTCGGTCCCGGGCGACCCTGCAGGATCTCCGGGCCGCCTCGATTTCGCTGTCGGCCGAGGTGGCCCGAACCTGGTATGCCCTGGCGGAGCAGCGCCAGCAGCGAAAGCTCCTGGACCGCCAGATTCGGACGAACCGGCGAATCCTGAATTTGATTCGGAGCCGCTTCGCGAACGGGCAGGCCGGGAGTGCGGACGTGCTTCGCCAGGAGCAGCTCCTCGAATCAACCCGCGAGCAGAAGCGGGCCGTCGAATCCCAGGTGGGGGTCCTCGAGCATCAGCTCGCCGTGCTGGTGGGCCGAACGCCCCAGGAGGGTATTCAGCGGCGTCCCCGGGCGTTCCCGGAGCTTCCCCCTCTTCCGGAGACGGGGGTGCCCGTGGAGCTGATCCAGCGTCGTCCCGATGTGCGCGCCGCGTTCCAGCGACTGCGGGCGGCCGACCGTGACCTCGCCGCGAGCATAAGCAATCAGTATCCGCGTCTGACGCTGACGGCCTCGCTTTCCTCCTCGGAGAACGACGTCGAGGCGCTGTTCGACCACTGGGCCCGATCGTTTGCCGCCAATCTCACCCAGCCCCTCATCGACGGGGGGCAGCGGGCGGCCGAGGTGGATCGCACCCGGGCCGTCAAACAGCAGCGCCTCCACGAGTACGGCCAGTCCGTGCTGACGGCGCTTCAGGACGTGGAGGATGCGCTCGTCCAGGAGCAAAAACAGAAGGAACGGATCCGAAGCCTTCAGGATCAGGTGGGGCTGGCCCGCCGCACGACCGAACGGCTGCAGCATCGCTACTTCAACGGAGCGGTGGACTACATCGAGGTGCTCAACGCCCTTAACGACCAGCAGCAGCTGCGTCGGGATCTGCTGTCGGCGCGGCGGCTTCTTATCGAGCGCCGCATTGCCCTTTACCGGGCCCTCGCGGGGCCGATCGGCGTGACTGAATCCATCGAAGAGAATCAAAGCGACACGAGTCAGCGGACCGCTTCCGGGACCATGGAGGCCTTTCCGTCCCGAACGGTCAGGCTGGGACCCAACGAGCGAAAGCGGGGAGCTTAAAACCATGTCGTCTTCCGGCGATCACCTTACGGATGATTGGGATGACTCGAGCGTGCGTCGGACGGTGCTGATCTGTCTGTTCATCCTGGTGGTCTGTGGGGGGCTGCTTGCGTTTATCTTTTACACGCAGCCCACCGCCCGGCGAGCGGCGGGCACCCGATCCACCGCCATGCTCGTGGACGTGGCGGCCGTGGACACCGGCACGTATCGGCCGCAAATCGAGGCCATGGGCACCGTTCAGCCGGTCCGGGATATCGTCCTCCGGTCCCGGGTCAGCGGGCGGGTCATCGATCGGTCGTCGGAGTTTACGCCCGGAGGGTTCGTTGAGGACGGGCAGCTTCTTCTCCGGCTGGATCCGTCGGATTACCGAAACACGGTTCGACAGCGCCGAAGTGAGGTTCGTCAGGCCCGTTCGGACCTTCAGCTCGAGATGGGGCAACAGGACGTGGCCGAGCAGGAATACGAACTGCTGGGGGACACCCTCACCCCGGAGAACCGGTCGCTGGTCCTGCGGGAACCTCAGCTGGAGGCCGCCCGATCGAAGCTCGAATCCGCCCGGGCCGCCCTGGATCAGGCCCGGCTGGAACTGCGGCGAACCCGCATCCGGGCCCCCTTCCCGGCTCAGATTCTCCAACGCAACGTCAACATCGGGTCCCAGGTGGCTTCCGGGGACAACCTCGCCCGCCTGGTGGGCATTGACACGTACTGGGTCGAGACAACCGTCGAACTCTCCAAACTGCGCTGGCTGGATTTTCCGACGAACTCGCAAGCCGCGGGGTCTCCGGTTCGCATCCGTGATCGGTCCGCCTGGCCCGGGGGCGTCTATCGGACCGGCCGGGTCGATCGGCACGTGGGGGAACTGGACGACCAGGCGCGCATGGCTCGCGTGTTGATCAGCGTCGACGATCCCCTGGGTCGTCAGGCCGACGCGGCCGATTCCCCCTCTCTCGTGGTCGGATCGTTCGTCGAGGTGCAGATCCAGGGTCGGGAAATTCAGAACGTGGTTCGGCTGAACCGGGACTACCTTCGGGAGGACGGCACCGTCTGGGTCATGCAGGACGGCCAGCTTGACATTCGTGACGTGCAGGTTGTGTTCCAGGACGAACACCATGCCTACATCCGGCAGGGATTGGACGCCGATGATCGAGTGGTCACCACGAACCTCTCCACCGTGGTCGACGGAGCCCCGCTTCGTCTGAACGGCGCGGAATCCGAGGTCGAGGGTGCTCCGGACGCCGACACGAGTCCGAAATCGTCGGAGGGTTCGGCCTGAATGGACGACTCCGACGGGACCCCGGCGGATCGGGGCGGCGGCTGGGTTGGCCCGATCGAATGGATGACCCGCAATCCCATCGCCGCTGGAAACGACGGGAAGGCTGCCACCGCGGCGCCGGCGACGCCGAAGACGAGGAGGCCGCCGGGGAGCCCTGGTCTGCGGCCGATTCGGTCGGCCAACATCCCCGTGAAGGGGACGAGAACG
>CAZEBV010000147.1:0-5672 GCA_964510695.1 uncultured bacterium | reverse complement strand
ATGGCGGCCACCAACCGCCCGGACATCCTCGACCCCGCCCTCACACGTCCCGGCCGCTTCGATCGCGAGGTAACCTTCGACCTCCCGACCGTGGAGGAACGCCACCAGATCCTCAAGAAGCACGCCGAGGACAAACCCCTCTCCGAGGAGGTCGACCTCGAGGAAATCGCCCAGGGTACCCCGGGGTTTTCCGGCGCGGACCTCAAGAACCTGCTGAACGAGGCCGCCCTTCTGACGGCCGAAAACGACGCGGACATTATCACCACCACCCTGCTCGACGAGGCCCGCGACAAGGTCATGATGGGCCTTCGCCGCGAGGAAATGGTCATCAGCGACGACGAGAAGCGGACCATGGCGATCCATGAATCGGGCCATACGATCGCCGCGTACTTCACCGAAGGGGCGGATCCCGTTCACAAGGTGACGATCATCCCCCGGGGCCGAGCGCTTGGGGCCACCCAGCAGCTCCCCGTCGAGGAGAAAAAGATGTACACGGAGGAGGACCTGATGGGCCGTCTCGCGGTCATGATGGGGGGGCGGGCCGCGGAGGTCCTGAAACAGGAGACCGTCACGAACGGAGCCCAGGACGACCTGCGGCGGGCCACCAAACTGGCGCGCAAGATGGTTCTTCAGTGGGGGATGAGCCCGGACCTCGGAAACCTGGCCTTCCAGGACCACAACGGCAACGTCTTCCTCGGGGAGGAGCTATCACAGAGCCGGGAGTACAGCGAACAGACCGCCGAGAAGATCGACCGCGCCGTCAAGAACATCATCGACGAGGCCACCAACCGGGCCCGTAAGATTCTTCGGGACAACGAGGAGGACCTCGATCGGCTCGTGAACGCCCTGATTGAGCGGGAATCCCTTTCGGCGGATCAGATCACGTCGCTGATCGAGGACGGCCACATCCCGGAGGGATCCTCGGACAACGGGCAGGAGCAACTCCCCCCGACGGAGGGGGGGGCGGCCGGGACGGACGGTCGTCCGAAGGCGGCGGATGAACCCGCCGAGGAGACCGGGTCGTTCGACGGAGACGTCGATCCCGCGCCGAGCGAAGCGTCGACGGAGGACGGCTCCGGGCGATCGGAGGACCGTTCGGGGGACGAGTCCGCGGAGGACGAGGACACGCGTTCGAACGAAGCGTAGCGCTGCGCCGCCCCCGACCCGTCTATTCCCTCCCGCATGACCGGCTTCTTCCCTGCTCTCTCACGAGGGGGGCAGCAGCCGGGCCAACCATCAACGGAACAGGTCGATCACGCCGGACAACCTCGATCGGCCCCGGCGTCCTCCCGCGGCCCGCTCAGCGGTACTTGTCGACGATGGCTTCGAACTCCTCCTCGGGCGGGCGCAGGTCCTCGGCGTCCAGCTGAGCGACGGGGGTTTCCCCGGGTTCGTAGTAGGTCTCGTGCAGGGGCACGGGCCCTTCGTCGACGTACAGGATCCCGAGGGGAATCCTTTCCTTCGCCTTCTGGGCGTTCCACATCTTGAGGGCCCCGGTCAGGTCGGTCGGATCGTACTCGGGGTCCTCGTCCAGGTTCCGGAACTCGAGGCCGAACCGGCGTCCGAACTCCTCGAAGGTGATGGGCTCGTCCAGTTCCTCCTCGCTGGGATAGTCGTCCTCCAGCTTCACCACCGAGAACGCCGGCAGGTCGTCCCCGTGTGACTGTCCGTAATCGTAGCTGTGCTGGCTTCCCTCGTGGTCGTTGAACGTGACACAGGGGCTGATGACGTCCAGGTACGCGATGCCGTCGTGAAGGATGCCCGCCTTGATCTGTTCCACCAGCAGGTTGCGTTTGGCGGAGAAGCCCTTGGCCACGAAAGTAGCGCCCCCCATCAGGGCGACGCCCACTCCGTCCACGGGCGCCTGGTTGGGAACCTGACCGTAATGGTTCGGGCTGTCCTTTCCCGTGGTGGGCGAAATCTGTCCCTTGGTGAGACCGTAGGTTCCGTTGTTCTCACAGATGTGGAGAATGTCGGCGTTCGAACGCATCAGGGCCACCATTTTCCCGGCCCCGATGGCCCAGGAATCCCCGTCGCCGCTGATTAACACGTGGGTCTGATCGGGGTTCGCCACGTTGGAGCCCATCGCCACCGGCGGGGCACAGCCGTGGAGCGTATGGATGGAGTTGGCCTTGATCTCGGCGATGGTTTTTCCGCTGCAGCCGATGCCCCCGATGACGTTCAGTTTGCGCGGAGGAATGTCGAGGTCCGCCACGGCCGCCTTGAGGGCGGACGTGATCGCGTTGTGGCCGCAGCCCGGACAGAGTCGGGCGTCGTTGCCGGACTCGAAGTCCTTCCGGGTGAGTTCCTCTCGGGCAGCCTCGTCCACGGTGGAACTCATGTCATTGATCCCCCAGAATCCGTTCGGATATCGCCATCGGTTTCATGAAATCGCCGCCGTAGCGGCGAATGGCTCGCAGGTCGTGGTCGTGGCCGAGCTTTTCGTGGAGCAGCCCCATGAACTGACCGGAATAGTTCTGCTCGACCACGTAGATCGCATCGTGGGACGCCAGGAACGCCTGAATTTTCTCCTCCGGCAGGGGAAGCGCGACGGAGTTGTCGAGGTAGTCTGTCTCGAGTCCCTGCCGGGTCAGCTGATGCTGGGCCTCCCGGATGGTGTAGTAACTGGACCCCCAGCCGATGATGCCGACGTCGGCGTCCCCGGGCCCGTGAACCACGGGCTCCGGAAGGTCTTCGTTCTCCCGGGCGGTCTCAAGCTTTCGGAAGAGACGCTGGATGCCCTGCGAATAAAGCTCCGGATCCTCCGTCAGCGTGGCGTCGGGGGCGTGACCGGACCCCCGGGTGACGTAGGTGGCCCGCTGGCCGGGGACCGTCCGGGGGGGTACCCCGTCCCCGTCGACGTCCTCGTAGCGTTTGTAGTCGTCCATCTCGGCGAGTTCCTCGTCGCTGAGGATCTTCCCCATGTCGATCGGTTCGTCGGGGTACTCGAGTTTGTCGACGGTGTAGCTGCACATCGCGAGCCCCAGTTCGGACATCACGAAGACGGGCAGCTGGTATTTGGCGGCCAGGTCGAAGGCCTGCACCGAGTATTCGTAGAGCTGCTCGATGGAGCTTGGGGTGAGCACGATCCGGGCGAACTCGTCGTGGCTGATGTGCATGAGGGTCCGGAGGTCACCCTGTTTGGTATGGGTGGGCAGCCCGGTGCTGGGTCCCACGCGCTGAACGTCGAAGATAACGACCGGGGTCTCGGTGTAGCCGCTGTAGCCGACGAACTCCGCCATGTTGGAGATTCCGGGGCCGCTCGTGGAGGAGGAGGCCCGGGCACCGGCCCAGGAGGCCCCGATGGCCCGCCCCAAACAGGAGTCCTCGTTCTCGCCCTGCTCCACCACGAGGGGGTACTTCTCGGCGTAGCGCTCCAGGTTTTCCCCGTGGCCGCTGGCGGGCGTAATCGGATACCAGCTGGCGTAGGTGCACCCGCCCATGACGCAGCCGAGGGCCGTGGCGTCGTTGCCCTCCATGAACCGCTTTCCCTCGTTGAGATCCCGGGGCTCAAGCCGGAAGGGGTCCTTCTTCTCGACGTTCTCACGCACCCAGTCCCGGCCCAGGTCGATCGCCTTTTTGTTGCTGTCGATGATCGTCTGGCCCTTCGCCTGAAAGTTCTCCTCGATGATGTCGTACACGTGCTCGTGGCCCGCATCGAGGAGTTCGAGGAAGGCGCCGACGTAGATGACGTTGGCCATGATTTTCTTGAGTCGGGTCTGATCGTAATGTTCGGCCGCGAGACGTTCGAACGGGATCCCGTAATACAGCAGGTCCTCCCGGTAGTAGGGCCCCTCCGTTTCCTCGTTCTCGATGGCCGAACCGATGGCGTCACCCAGGCTGGAGCTGGAATCGTACATCACGACGCCCCCCCGACGGACCCGGGCGATGTCGTCCGCGGCGTTGTCCTCGAACAGGACCAGGGACCAATCGATGACGTCCTTGTGGCTCTGGAACCCCTCCTCGTTCACCCGAATCAGGTAGCGGGTGGGATCGCCCTTGATGTTCGAGGGGAAAAAACGTTTGGTGCTGATGGGGACGCCCATGCGGAAAAGAGCCCGCGAGAAGGCGTCGTTGGTGGACGTGCTAAAATCACCGTTCATGCTGGCGATCGAGATCTGGAGGTCGTTCACGACGGACCCGACGTTTTCGTCTGTCAACGAAGGTCACCACGGAAAGGGAAATCAGCTGGAATCGTGCCTGAAAGGCTAACATACCGGGAATTTCGTGGGAACAAAACGACGGGGACGACCCGCTCGCCTCCCCGGTGGCCCCGGGGCCGTTCGCCGGGGGTTTAGCACCGTGATCCCGGGGAAAAAGACGGGAGCCCGCCGGAGGGTTCGACGGATGCCGACCGTGGTTCTCATCAACCCCGAGATCCCCACGAACACCGGGAACATCGGGCGGCTCACGCTGGGGTGCGGGGCCGGGTTGACGGTCGTCGGGGAACCGTCGTTTGATCTCAGTGACGACGCGGCCCTCCGCCGTGCGGGCCTGGATTACTGGCCCCGGGTCGAGCTCAGTCGATACACTTGCTGGGAGGATTACCTGAACGGGACGGAGGGGGACCGGGTGGCCGTGACGACCCGGGCCTCGAAACCGTATCATCGGCACGAGTACGATCCCGACGGGCACCTGATTTTCGGCGGTGAGACGAAGGGGGTCCCGGAGCGGGTGATCCGACACGACAGCGTCGAGCCGGTCCGGCTTCCCATGCGGGACACCGTACGATCCTACAACCTCGCCAACGCGGTGGCCGCCGTTCTCTTCGAGTCGCTTCGCCAGAACGCCCCGGGCTGGTTCGAGGTGTCCGGATCCGGGGACGGGGCCGATGGCCCCTGAGCGGATGGACCCGGGGCTCGACCGACACGCCCGTAATCGTACTCCCCTGACGTTCGTACGCTCGATCGAACCCTCGGAAGGAGGTCAACCGTGACCGACACTTCACGCGGACAGTGGCAGACGCGGATAGGATTCATCCTCGCCGCCGTCGGCAGCGCGGTGGGACTGGGCAACATCTGGCGTTTTCCCTACATGACGGCGGAATCCGGGGGTGCCAGTTTCGTGTTTCTGTACGTGATCCTGCTTTTTATCGTCGGAATTCCCGTCATGCTGGCCGAATTCGTCATCGGTCGGGGCAGCCAGCTGAGTCCGGTCCAGGCCCTGGCCCAATCGAGCCAGCGCAACTGGGCCCCCCTCGGTTTTCTGTTTGTGCTCACCGGCTTTACCTTCCTGTCCTACTACAGCGTCATTGCCGGCTGGACCCTGCAGTACATGATGGATTCGCTGGGAACTGTGTTTCAGGAGCATTCCTCGGAGCAGTATTTTCAGGCGATCAGCGCGGGGAACCGGGCGATTTTCTTTCACCTGATCTTCATGGGCCTGACGACCGGGATCGTGGTCGCCGGGGTCGAGAACGGCATCGAACGCGCCGTCAAGATCCTGATTCCCCTGCTCGTGGTGCTGCTGGCCGGCCTGGCCGTGTGGGCCTACCGGCAGGACGGAGCCGTGGAGGGTTACACTTACTACCTGGCCCCGGACGTCAACAAGCTGATCAAATCCTATTCCCTGGGTCCGCTTCCGGTCCCCTTCCTGAACCTCGAGATCCTCTCCGACGCCGCCGGACAGACTTTCTTCACGTTGAGCCTGGGCATGGGGGCCATGCTCACCTA
>CAZEBV010000146.1:0-5785 GCA_964510695.1 uncultured bacterium | reverse complement strand
CGCTACGATGGACGGCTTCGCCTGGCCCTGGCCGCCTACAACGCCGGTCCCGGCCGGATCGAGGATCACGGGGGCGTGCCACCCTTCGAGGAAACGCGCCGCTTCCTGGACCGGGTGCGGCGAGCTTATGATCGTTTCAACGGGGAAGATCGGATGATTTATACTTATCGGGACGAGGACGGCGTGCTGAACGTGACCAACCGGCCCCCGCGATAGTGCCCGGTTTCCCCGTCGGGGACGGGGATCGTTTTTTTCTTCGAAACGACGAAGGATCCCCCCGGCGGCCCGGCCGCCGGGACGCCGCCGGACCCAACCATCCTCGGAGTGTCGACCGTGAGTTCCTACCCCTTCGAAGACGTTGAGGGACGCTGGCAGGGGAACTGGGAGAACGCCGGCGTCGATCGGGTCGAGGACGAGGCCCCCCGTCCTTTTTACGTGCTGGAGATGTTCCCCTATCCGTCGGGGGACATCCACATGGGTCACGTGCGCAACTACACCATCGGGGACGCCCAGGCCCGCTACCACCGCACGCGGGGACGGGACGTGCTGCATCCTATGGGGTGGGACGCGTACTGGATGCCGGCCGAGAACGCGGCCTTCGAACGGGTCGTCCACCCGGACGAATGGACCGACCAGAACATTGCCAACATGAAGGATCAGCTGCAGCGGCTTGGGCTGTCCTACGACTGGGATCGTGAGATCAAAACGGCCGACCCCGAGTACTACCGCTGGAACCAGCGGATCTTCCTGGAGTTCTACCGCCGGGACCTGGCCTACCGGGATCGGACCGAGGTGAACTGGTGTCCCAGCTGCGAGACCGTTCTCGCCAACGAGCAGGTCCACGACGGAAGCTGCTGGCGCTGTGACACCGAGGTCGTTGTCCAGGATCGGCCGGGCTGGTTTCTGCGCATCACGGAATACGCGGACCAGCTGCTGGAGGACATGGACCAGCTCGAGGGGTGGCCCGACGAGGTTCTCCGACAGCAGCGCAACTGGATCGGCCGGTCCCACGGGGCCCGCATCCGGTTCCCGGTGGTGGACGAGGAGGCGGAGCTGCCGGTCTTCACCACCCGTCCTGACACGCTGCACGGTGCCACCTTCATGGTGCTGTCACCGGATCACCCCGAGGTGGAAGTCCTCGTCCGGGACACCGGTTACGAGGACGACGTCATGGGGTTTCTGGACCGGATTCGAGGGGGCGAGGAGGCCGGGACGACCGACGGGGTGTTCACGGGTCGATACGTGCGGAACCCCGTGAACGACGAGGAAATCCCCATCTACGTGGCCGATTACGTTCTGATGGAATACGGTACCGGGGCCATCATGGCCGTCCCCGCCCACGACGAACGTGACTTCGAGTTCGCCCGCCACCACGGCATCGAGGTGCGGCCCGTGATCCAGCCCGAGGACGACACGCTCGAGGATCCCCTCGAGGCGGCCTACATCGGGGAGGGGAAGCTGATCAACTCCGGTCCCCACACCGGCCTGGCCTCCTCGGAGGCCAGGCGTGAGATTCCCGCCTGGCTGGAGGAACACGACCGGGGGAAGCCCACCGTCAACTACCGCCTTCGCGACTGGGGGATCAGCCGGCAGCGCTACTGGGGCACACCGATTCCCATCGTGCACTGCGAGGACTGCGGCGTCGTCGAGGTGCCCGAGGATCAGCTGCCGGTCACGCTGCCCCGGGACGTGGAGTTTTCGGTGTCCGCGGACGTGCTGTCCGAACAGGAGGACTTCGTTCGGACCGCCTGTCCGGAGTGCGGTGGGGAGGCTCGACGGGAGACGGACACCATGGACACCTTCGTCGACAGCTCCTGGTATTACGCCCGGTTTCTCTCCCCGGAGGACGACGGGCGGCCTTTCGATCCCGAGCGGGCCGAACGCTGGCTTCCGGTGGACCTGTACGTTGGCGGCATCGAGCACGCCTGCATGCACCTGCTTTACGCGCGGTTCTTTCACAAGGCCATGCGGGACTTCGGATGGGTGGAGGACGACGAGCCGTTCGCCCGGCTGCTCACCCAGGGCATGGTGCTGAAGGACGGTGAGAAGATGAGCAAGAGCGTCGGCAACGTGGTGGATCCGGAGACGATGCTGGAGCGCTACGGGGCTGACACCGTCCGCATGTTCACGCTGTTTGCGGCTCCGCCCGAGAAGGACCTCGAGTGGGACGAGTCCGGCGTCAACGGGGCCTTCCGTTTCCTGAACCGCCTCTGGTCCTTCCACGAATCCCACGGTGAAGATCTGAGCCGTCGAGCGCCCGATTTCGAGGAGCCGGATCCCGCCGGGCTCACCGACGCCGAGGAGACCCTGCACCGGGAAACCCACCGCACGATCCGGGACGTCCCGGACGACATCGAGGAGGATTATCAGCTCAACACGGCTATTGCCGCCTGCATGGAGCTGCATAACGTGCTCGGGGACGCCGATCCCGAGACCAACGACGTGGTTCCCTGGAGCTTCGCGGTTCTTCTGAACCTCCTCTCGCCGGTGGCGCCCCACCTGTGCTGTGAGATCGGGGAGCGGCTCGGCATGGACCCTCTGCCGCTGGAGCGCTCCTGGCCGGACTGGTCCGAGGAGGCCGCGCGGGCCGACGAGGTGGAGATCGCGGTCCAGGTCAACGGGACGGTCCGGGACCGAATGACCGTACCGTTGGACTGCGACGAAGAAGTCCTCCGGCGTCGAGCCCGTGAACGTCCCCGTATCCAGGAATGGACGAACGGGGAGGAGCCGGAGCGGATCATCGTCGTGCCCAACAAACTGGTCAACATCGTGGTGTGAACCGTCGGTTGGAACCTCCCGCGCGTGGGTACCCCCGGGCGGAGCCTCCCCGGAAACAAGGTCCGAGCCCGATCGTCTGTGAGACTTCACCATGAACTCCGAGCCGGTGGCCTCGCCCCAGGAAGCTCCCCGGACGATCGTCGTGGACTCGCTGTCCCCGGTGGCGGGGGGGGCCCTGATTTACCTGCGGTATTTCCTGAAAAAGCTGAGCGATCTGGACCGACGGAATGAGTATTACGTCGTCCTGCGGGACTCCGTGGACCTGCCGGACCTGAATCTTCCCGACAACGTGCGGCTGCACCGGGTGGGTTTCTTCGGGCGGAACCTGTTCACCCGTTTTTTTTACGAACAGGTGATCCTTCCCGTTCGGCTCTGGCTGTGGGGGACGGATTTGCTCTTCGTCAGCGGCGGGATTCCACCGCTTTGGACCCCCTGTGGAAAGATCCTCATGGTGCACAATCCCAACCCCTACGACGACAGCGACTTCGAGGGCTTCCCCTTCCTGCGCGTGAAGTTCTGGCTGCACCGCTGGTTGACCCGCCTGAGCGTGGGTTCCCTCGAACGGGTCATCGCGGTTTCGGAGTGGGCCCGTGATCGGCTCCGGGAGGCACTTGGCGTACCCGCCGAGAAATGCAGCGTGGTCCACCACGGCATCGACCATACCCTCTTTGCCCTCGACGGGGAGGCCCGGGAGGTGGAGGATCTTCCCGAGCCCTACGAATCGGACCGTCCGCTCGTGCTGACGGTGTCCACCCTCAACCCCCATAAGAACTTCGAGGTGCTTCTGGAGGCCGTTGGTCATCTGGCGGCCGAGGATTATCCTCTGGATCTGGTCATCGTGGGGCGCACGGCGGTATCCTCCTACCGGGACAAGCTCAACCGGATGGTCCGGGAACTCGAGCTCGAATCCCGGGTTACCTTTCACGGTCAGGTCGATCACGAGCGGCTCCCGGGATTTTACAGCCAGGCCGACGCCTTCGTGTTACCCTCGAGGGTGGAAAGCTTCGGTTTGACCCTGCTGGAGGCCATGGCCTCCAGCACCCCCGTCGTGGCCTCGAAGCGTTCGTCGATTCCTGAGGTGACCGACGGGGCGGCCACTCTTTTCGATCCCGGTGACGCGCAGGATTTGGCTGAGAAGATGCGTCGGATCACGAGTACGGAATCCCTTCACGAGGAGATGACCGATCGGGGACGACGTCGGGCGGACCGTTTCGACTGGGAGCGGTCGATCGAGGAAACCCTTTCGCTGCTTCACGGGGCGGTGACCGATGATTAACGGGAAGTCGGTCCGGTTTCGACTGGTGGTACTGCTGTTGTGTGCGGCTGCCGTGGTGGGGGACGGAATGTTCCCGAACGCCGCGGAGGCCCGGGAGGTTGCCGGTGAGCCGGGGGAGACCATCGAGTTCGAGCTGCGTTACCTGGGGGGCAGGGGAGGCGGCATCACCCTGGCGTCCGGCACCGACGTCCTCGACGGGCACGAGGTTCGAACCACGCGGGTCCGGGTGCGGACCACCGGGACCCTCAAGGAGTTCTACAGCGTGGACGATCGGCTGACCGGTTACTTCGATCCGACGCGGGAACGATCCCTGGGGTATGATCTCCGGGAGAACCACGGAGGGGACCGTGACTCCGAATCCGTCCGCTACCATCACGACCAGGGGTATTACGTCGAGAACGACGGCCCCCGACGGTCCCTGCCGGCGGGGGCGCTGGATCTCGCCTCGGCCCTGCTCGAGCTTCGTTCGCGGCCCCTTCGGGAGCGTCGGACGATGACGGTCCAGGTGACGGGGGACGTGTATCGCATGCTGGCGATCCCCGAAGGTGTTGAGGTCCTCAACGTGAACGGCTTTCGCACTCGGGCGGTGCGGATCCGGCTGCGGCCGAAGGATCCGGACGCCTACGAGGAGATGCGTTCCTGGCTCACGAAGGATGCCGAGGGAATCTACCTGTGGATGGGTCAGGGACCCCGACGGATCCCCCTTCGGATCCGGGCGTCAACGGAGATCGGTGAAGTGGAGGCGAGGATTTCGGATTACCGCCGGGATGGATGAAACTCGTCCGGACGACCCCGACGTGAGGTTCCTGGACCGACCGCGATCCGCTTCGTAAAGGAGGTTTCGTCGATGAAGCGTCTTATGTCGGCTGCTGCGTGGCTCTATCGGGGTGTGGGGCTTTTGCTCTTGGTGGTCTCGATTCTCGCCGCGGGGCTGTTTTACTGGCAGGACGCCGCCCTGATCAAGCAGGGCGCGTCCGTGGCCGCCTTCGTGCTCTCCGCCGTGCTGCTGGGAGCGGGGGAGCTGATCGGGTACCTGTCCGGCCGCCGCGAGTAGCCTCCTTGTCTGGAGCCGGGTCGACCGGCTTGCCCCGGCGACCCTCCACGATGGAGACAGGGGCACATGAAGGGCGTCATAAAGGCCGGTCCGGTTGGTGGGCCGGGGGCCTGCTGCCCGTTCTCGAAGGACGGGGACCGGCTGTCGTCAGGTGGGGGGGTCGTTGTTGCGGAAGTAGTCGATCGTCCGCTCGAGGATGTCGTCGAGAACGTACTGCTGTTCGAAGTCCACCCACTTCCGCAGCTTCGAGACGTCGGGGACCCGGTGTCTCATGTCCTCGAAGCCCTCCTCGTAGGCTTCCTCGTAGGGGATGTACCGGATTTCCGAGGAGCTGCCGACCCTCTCCACGATCCGTTCGGCCAGTTCCTCGATGGTCACCCGTTCTTCGCTTCCGATGTTGAAGATTTCTCCGTGGGTATCCTTCCGCTGAACCAGCTTCCAGACGGCTCCCACGGCGTCCTGGACGTCCAGGAAGGTTCGGGTCTGCTGTCCATCCCCGTACACGGTCAGGGGATGTCCCAGGAGAGCCTGTTTCACGAAACGAGGGATCACCATGCCGTAGCGGCCGCTCTGTCGGGGTCCGACGGTGTTGAAGAACCGCCCGATCACCACGGGAAGGCGTTTTTCGCGCCAGTAAGCGAGTCCCAGAAATTCGTCCACGGCCTTGGTGCAGCTGT
>CAZEBV010000145.1:0-5825 GCA_964510695.1 uncultured bacterium | reverse complement strand
AATCCCCGTCACGGTAGGCGGCGTCGGCGGACCCCATGCGCCAGGCCGTCAGCGAACCCGCACAGCCGGCGAGCAGGAACAGGACGAGCAGGGCGAACAGCCCCGTCAGGCGGTCGAAGCTCACGGTCGAAGGGGGCGCCCCCCTCCGTCTTTTGGGCCCACTTCGGTCGAGGCTTCGCGGTGGACTCGACACGAACAATCCCCCTCTCCCCCGGTTCCCTGAACGGAGACGGCGCACGCGGGCACGACGGGTAAACGGACGAGACGAATAGCCTATCAACCGGCCGTCCCGGCGAATCTCCGGCCTCGGACGGCCCCGGAACTCGAGGATCCGACGCACGCCCCCCCTATTCAACCTGTTTCATGAAACAGGTTGAATAGCACCCGTGGATCGCCGGGACGCCGGGAGAACCTCGAACGAGGGGGTCGGTGGTCCGGGGGGACGATCAGAGCGGAATGTTGCCGTGGGTGACCTTACGCTGTTCCCGTTGCTTGTTCTGTTCCAGGGCGATCTCAAGCGCCCCCATCAGCCGTTCACGGGTGTTCTCCGGTTTGATGACGTCGTCCAGGTACCCCAGGCGGGCGGCCTCCCAGGGGTTGCCGAACCGCTGACGGTATTCCTCCAGCTTCTCCTGCTGGAACTGCTGCGGGTCGTCGGCCTGCTGAATTTCCTTCCCGTGCAGGACCTGCACGGCGCTTTCCGGACCCATCACGGCAATTTCGGCGATCGGCCAGGCAAAGTTGAAATCGGCGTCGAGCTGCTTGGAGGCCATCACGCAGTAGGCGCCCCCGTAGGACTTGCGGGTGATCAGGGTGATCAGGGGCACGGTTGCCTCGGAGTAAGCGTAGAGAACCTTGGCCCCGTGGCGGATGATGCCCCCGGTCTCCTGGCCCTTCCCCGGCAAAAAGCCCGGCACGTCCTCGAGCGTGACGATCGGAATGTTGTAATTGTCACACAGACGCACGAACCGGGCCGCCTTGTCGGAGGCGTCGATGTTCAGGGTTCCGGCGTTGTGCTTGGGTTGATTGGCCACGACCCCGATGCTCTGGCCGCCCAGCCGGGCGAACCCGATGACCACGTTGCGGGCGAAATCCTCCTGCAGTTCGAAGAAACTCCCCCCGTCCACGATGCCATCGATGACCTCCCGCACTTCGTAGGGTCGGGTCTTGTCCTCGGGGACCAGTTCCCGGAGGGAGGAGGCGTTGTCCGGGGGTCGAGTCTCCACCACGCTCGGGGATTCCTTCCGGTTGTCCGGTAGGAAGTTCAGGGCCTGCACCGCCAGGTCCAGGGCGTGTTTGTCGTTCTCCCCCACCATGTGGGCCACGCCGGATTCCTTCCGGTGCACGGAAGCCCCGCCCAGGTCGGTGTGGCTGAGTTCTTCGCCGGTCACGGTCTTGACCACGTCGGGGCCGGTGACGTACATAAAACTCGTGTCCTCCACCATGATGACCATGTCACAGATAGCGGGGGAGTAGACGGCCCCGCCCGCGCAGGGCCCCATGATCAGGGAAATCTGGGGGATCTGACCGGAGTATTTCGTGTTGCGGTGGAAGATCTCGGCGTAGCTGGCGAGGCTGCGAACCCCCTGCTGGATGCGGGCGCCCCCCGAGTCGTTGATGCCGATCAGCGGAACGCCGTACCGGGCGGCGAGGTCCATGATCTTGCAGATCTTCCGGCCGTTCTCCTCGGAGAGGCTTCCCCCCATGACGGTGAAATCCTGGCTGTAGCAGGCGACACGCCGCCCGTTGATGGTGCCGAAGCCGCAGATCACGCCGTCACCGGGCACGCTCGAGCGGCCGTCGTCGGTCGATCCGTCCACGGGCTCCACCAGGGAATCGACCTCCTGGAAGGTGCCCGGTTCAAAGAGGTATTCGATCCGTTCCCGGGCCGTCATCTTCCCCTTGTCGTGCTGGGCGTCGATCTTGTCCTTGCCGCCCCCCAGTCGATTCAGGCGTCGGAGCCGATCCAGCGTCTCCTCGGGGTGTTCCTCGCGCGGATCACGATCGCTCAGCACTTCCCGACCCGCCTCCGCCGATTCGGCCTCGTCCGCCGCCTCCTCGACGTTCTCGTTCTCCGTCTCCTGGGTTGATGTTTCGGTGTCACTCATGGTAAAAAACCTCCCGGCGTGGCAAATCTCCCGGCGAAAAACCCGGTTCGGATCCGTCCGCGGCCGCGTCCCCGGGCACGTCGCCATGCAGCGATAGATAGCCTATTGTCTCCAATAATGTTCACACCGTCAAAAACGCTGCGACGTGTACCTTAGCCCTCGCTCGTCGGGACTTCACCCTCCGGGGAGGCGAACGATGAGCCCGACACCACCGGCTCAGGCCCTGTATTCCCGGGACGCGGTTCGAAGGGGGCTGCCCCTCGAGCCGCTGGTGGACGCCGTGGAGGAGGCGTTCGTGGCCCACGCCCGGGGAGCGGTGCAGATGCCCGCGAAGAATTACCTCACGTTCCCGTCCCACGACGGGGATCTGCGAACCATGCCCGCCTACGTGCCGGCCATGGACCTGGCGACGGTGAAGGTGGTCAACGCCCACCCGAACAACCCCGCCCGGCACGACCTGCCGACCGTGATGGCCCTCCTCGTCGCGGTGGACCCGGCCACGGGGACCCCCCGGGCCCTCATGGACGCCACGGAGATCACGACCCTTCGCACCGCGGCGGCCAGCGCCCTGGCGACCCGGGTGATGGCGCCGGCCGACGCCGACGTTCTGGGGCTGATCGGGGCCGGGGCTCAGGGCATGTATCAGGTCCGGGGGCAGCTTATGGTCCGGGATTTCCGGCGGCTCCTGATCCACGATCGGGACCCGGACCGGGCCCGGGCGCTCGCCGACGAGGTGGGCGCCGAGTTTCCTGACCTCACCGTGACGGTGGTGGACGAGGTCGGGGCCCTCCTGGAACAGGCCGGGGTCATCAACAGCCTGACGCCCACCCGTTCGCCGCTGGTCCCCGACCTGCGCCCGGACTCGCTTTCGGAGACGCTGCACGTCAACGCCATGGGAGCCGACGCCCCCGGCAAACAGGAATGGCCCGCGTCTTTGCTCGAGGCCTGCGAGGTGGTGGTGGACGACTGGGAGCAGGCCAGCCACTCCGGGGAAATCAGCGGGGCGGTCGACGACGGGCGGCTCGGTCGGGAGGACCTGATGGGGACCCTGGGGGAGCTTCTTCAGCACAACGCCGCGGCGACGGGATCCAGGACCCTCTTCGACTCCACCGGCCTGGCGATCCAAGATACCGCGGCCGCCGCGGTCCTGCTCGAGGGGGAGGGGGAACCGGACGGGCACTTCCCGTTCCTCTCCGGTCCGACCCCCGGTGGGACGGGTCCGTCGACCTAGGGCTCGGAGGGACGGGAGGGTGAGGGGTTGGGGTGGCCGTTGGTGGGGGCTTCGTCCCCCTCCGGCGGCGGGGCCGTGGACCCCATCATGACCCGGGACAAAAAGAAGACGCCCGCTCCGACCAGGCCGATGCCCCCGAGCACGAAGAGCCGGCCCCGGAACCGGTTGGTCCGAAGGGTCTTCTCCCGTTCCCGCAGGTCCCGTTCGTAGTTCCCGGAGATGTAATCCGTGCGGGTCACCTGGTCCGTGTCGGTGGGTTTGGGCAGGGAGCGCGTGTAGTACTGCCAGCCCTTCAGGATGGTGAACAGTCCCCCCGCCGCGAGGAGCGCGTCGAAAAGCGTACGTGGACGGGCGAGTTCGTCCAGCACACCGGCGCCCGCGGGTTCACCGTCGTTCGAGTCGACCACGGCCATCACCCCGAGACAGAGGATACGTGAAACCAAACCTTTTCATTTTACAACGCGTCGGGGAGGATGGGCAGGGAGGAAGAAAAAAATAAACCCCGGCGGCGACCTACTCTCCCACGGCGTCTCCACCGTAGTACCATCGGCGCTGAAGGGCTTAGCTTCCGTGTTCGGAATGGGAACGGGCGTTTTACCCCTTCGCGATGACCGCCGGGAATATTTGATTCATGGTTGGGCGTCCGTTCATGAGGCCCTCAAGGCCCTCACGCGGACGGTCGGGGCGGACACACCTCTCAGCGTTCGGGAACGGCGGGGCTCCCTGACAACCGGATCCTGCATGGAAGCGTGGGGTCCATCGAACGGGACCATGTCGTGCGGACATGGAGTGAATGATGAGTGCGGTGGTCAAGCCGCACGGCTCATTAGTACGGCTCGGCTGAGCGCATCGCTGCGCTTGCACCTGCCGCCTATCAACCTGGTGGTCTACCAGGGGCCTTCAGGCCAGCTTGCGCTGGCGGGAAGACTGGTCTTGGGAGGGGCTTGGCGCTTAGATGCTTTCAGCGCTTATCCCGTCCGCGGGTGGCTACCCGGCGATGCCGCGGGCGCGACAACCGGTACACCAGAGCCACGTTCAACCCGGTCCTCTCGTACTAGGGTCGACTTCCCTCAGTCTTCCTGCGTCCACGGAGGATAGGGACCGACCTGTCTCACGACGGTCTAAACCCAGCTCACGTACCGCTTTAATCGGCGAACAGCCGAACCCTTGGGACCTGCTTCAGCCCCAGGATGCGATGAGCCGACATCGAGGTGTCAAACCGCTCCGTCGATATGAGCTCTTGGGAGCGATAAACCTGTTATCCCCGGAGTACCTTTTAGCCGTTGAGCGATGGCCCGTCCACGAGGGGCCACCGGATCACTAAGCCCTGCTTTCACACCTGCTCGACATGTCTGTCTCGCAGTCAAGCACCCTTCTGCCTTTACACTCTGCGCACGATTTCCAACCGTGCTGAGGGTACCTTTGGGCTACTCCGTTACCATTTAGGAGTAAACCGCCCCAGTCAAACTGCCCGTCAATCACTGTCCCCACCCCGGGTAACGGGGCAAGGTTAGAACGCCGGTGTGGAAAGGGTGGTATTCCAGGGTCGGCTCCACCGGGCCTGGCGGCCCGGCTTCAAAGCCTCCCACCTATCCTCTACAGACCGCACCAACATCCAATGACAGACTGCAGTAAAGGTTCCGGGGTCTTTCCGTCCTACCGCGGATACTCGGTATCTTCACCGAGGCTACAATTTCACCGGGTCCCTCCTCGAGACAGCGCCCAAGTCGTTACGCCATTTGTGCAGGTCGGAACTTACCCGACAAGGAACTTCGCTACCTTAGGACCGTTATAGTTACGGCCGCCGTTTACTGGGGCTTCAGTCAGCCGCTTCGCGACCCGAAGGTCGCTAACAGCCTTCCTTAACCTTCCAGCACCGGGCAGGCGTCAGGGCCTATACGTCCCCTTGAAGCGGGTTGGCAGACCCCTGTGTTTTTAATAAACAGTCGCCTGGGCCTGTTCACTGCGGCCCGTTTCGGCGGTTCCCCCGCATGGGCGAACCACGTACTTTGGGCACCCCTTGTTCCGAAGGTACGGGGCAAATTTGCCGAATTCCTTGAGGAGGGTTCTCCCGCGCGCCTTGGGATGTTCTCCCTGCCTACCTGTGTCGGTTTGCGGTACGGTCACCCGAGTTCTGGCTAGAGATTGTTTCCCGGCAGCCAGGATCGTCCGCTTCCCCCGCCAAGGCGGGGTCGTCATCACCCCTCGACGTCGGTCCGGTGGATTTGCCGGCCGGACCTGTCTGTGGGTTTGAACCGGGAAAACCAAGCTCCCGGCCGAAGTACCTCGCTGCGTCATCCCTTCGCTCGTAACGAACACGGGTGGGGCCGGAATATTAACCGGCTGCCCATCACCTACGCCTTTCGGCCTCGGCTTAGGGACCGCCTAACCCTGCTCTGATGTGCATTGAGCATAGGAAACCTTAGGCTTTCGGCGACGACGCTTCTCACGTCGATTATCGCTACTCATGCCGGCAGCATCACTTC
>CAZEBV010000144.1:0-5939 GCA_964510695.1 uncultured bacterium | reverse complement strand
CGGGTGAACCGGAGCAGTTCATCGAACGCTCCGACGTGGAAACACGGTCCGAACCCGATCGGGGCACGCTCTCCGGAACCCCGATAAGCGACGACGAACGGGACTTCGAGCGCAGTTTACGGCCCGCCAGCCTGGATGAATTCATCGGGCAGCGGAAGGTGGCTGACAACCTCGAGGTTTACATCACGGCCACCCGCAAACGGGACGAGGCCCTGGATCACGTGCTGCTTCACGGCCCACCCGGGCTGGGTAAGACCACCCTGGCCCACATTATCGCCAACGAACTGAGCGTGCCGATCCGCTCCGCCTCGGGTCCCAGCCTCGAACGGCCGGGGGACCTCGCCGCCGTTCTGAACAACCTCGAACCCCGGTCCGTCTTCTTCATCGACGAGATCCACCGCCTGAGCAGCGTGGTCGAGGAATTCCTCTACCCCGCCATGGAAGAGAAGAAGATCGACATCACGCTCGGGGAGGGGGCCTCGGCCCGGGCGGTCAGCATCGAGCTGGACGATTTCACCCTGATCGGCGCAACCACGCGGGCCGGCCTTTTGACCTCCCCCCTCCGTTCCCGCTTCGGCGTCCCCCTTCGCCTGGAGTTCTACGATCGGGAGGAGATGGAACGGATCATCCTCCGTTCGGCGTCGATTCTGGAGGTGGAGGTTCAACAGGCCGGGGCCGGGGAGATCGCCCGCCGTTCCCGGGGTACCCCCCGAATCGCCAACCGTCTTCTGCGCCGGGTTCGGGATTTCGCCGAGGTGGAAGGGGACGGCGTGATCACCGAATCGCTCGCCGAACACGCACTCAGGCGCCTCGAGGTGGACCAGCGGGGCCTTTCCCACATGGACCGGCGTCTGCTCAGCACCATCGTGGAAAAATACGACGGCGGTCCCGTCGGCTTAAACACCCTCGCGACCTCCGTCAGCGAGGAACCCGGCACCATCGAGGAACTCCACGAACCCTTCCTCATTCAGACCGGGCTGATCAAACGGACCCGGCAGGGACGCGTCGCCACCAAACGGGCCTACGACCACCTGAAGCAGGACCCCGATTCCGATCAGCCCTCGATTTTTGATCGGGACGAGTAGGCGGGCCTCCCCGGCCGGTTCCCCTCCGGACCGACGATGTCGTTTTCGGGGGGAGACGCTTCCCCGCAGCGGACGGCGGGGAGTCGGGATTCACGTCCCGTGAGGTCGTCGTGAGGGTCGGTTTGTTCCTCCGGAGCCTGATCGGGGCCCTTCCGTTCCTTCTGAGTCCCGTGGTGACCCCGATCGGCCGCCCCCCGGGCCTGTATTCCCGGGCCGTGCTCGCGGGGCTGATGGCCCTTTTGTTCCTGATGCTTCTGCTCCCCTTCGAGGATCGAGGGGTTTTCCCCCGTTTCCTCACCCGCCTGGTGATCGTGGGCCTCACCGCCCTCAGCACGGTGGGCGTCCTCGTGTCGAGCTTCGGGCGGCCACCCTCCCTGACGGGTGTGGCCGGGGCGGCGGCGGCGGGCTACGGGCTTCTCTATGTTTACGATCGCCTCGACTCGCTCGCACCGTTCGAGGGAAGTTCCACCCCCCGGCCGAAGCAGGTCCTCGTGGTCGGGGCGGGGGAAGCCGGGCGGATGCTCGTCCGTGAAATCCGCACCCACGCCGGCCTGAACCGGGAGGTGGTCGGCTTCGTGGACGACGACCCCGACAAACAGTCCGGGGCCGGTGTGGGGGGGATCCCCGTCCTGGGTGGAACCGATCACGTCGCAGAATTCTGCCGCCGGCTGGACGTGGACGAGGTCATTATCGCCATGCCCTCCGTGGACGGCACGGTCATCCGATCCGTGACACGGCAGGCTCATCGTTTGAACGCCTCGCTTCGGATCGTGCCCGGCATCCGGGAGATCATCGAGGGGGATTTCCGGTGGAACCAGATTCGAAACGTTCGTCCCGAAGACCTCCTCGGCCGGGAAACGGTCCGTGTGGACGAGGAACGAATCCAGGGGTTCCTCCGTGGAAAAACCGTTCTCGTGACCGGGGCCGCGGGATCCATCGGAAGCCACCTCGTCCAATCGCTGGTTCGTCATCCGGTGGCCGCCGTCGTGGGACTGGACTTCAACGAGTCGGGGCTGTACGAACTGGAGGCCTCGGAACTGACGGCCAACCAGCAGGATACCTTCGAGTCGGTTCTGGGCGACGTCCGCGACACCTCGCTGGTGCGGGACGTGATGGAACGGCATCGTCCCGAGGTGATCCTCCACGCGGCCGCCCTCAAACACGTTCCGATGGTGGAACATCATCCGCGGGAGGCCCTTCGGACGAACCTCGCCGGGTGTCTGAACGTGTTTCGGGCGGCCCGACGAACGGACGTCGACCACTGTCTGTTCGTGTCGACGGACAAAGCGGTGGAACCTCGAAACATCATGGGGTACACGAAAAGGGTCGGTGAGAAACTGGTGGCCACGTTTCAGGCCGAGAACGTCGGGACCCGGTTCGCGGCCGTGCGGTTCGGCAACGTGATCGGCAGCCGTGGAAGCGTGGTTCCCCTCTTCAAACGCCAGATCGAGAAGGGGGGACCCGTCACCGTCACCAGCCCCGACGCCGTTCGCTATTTCATGACCCCCGGTGAGGCCGTCCGACTCGTGCTGATGGCCACCAGCCTCGAGGACCGGGGCGGACTGTACGTTCTCGACCTGGGCGATCCGGTGTCGATCCTGGATCTGGCCCGGCAGTTGATCACCCTGGCGGGATACGAACCGGACACCGAAATCCCCATCACCATCACCGGCCTCCGGGAAGGGGAAAAAACCGAGGAAAAGCTAATCGGCGAGAACGAGGCGCCCGACCCAACCATCCATTCCAAGATTCAGCTCGTTCGTCCCTCGCCCCTGACGGGAGAGCAGTTCGATCGTCTCGAAACCGTCCTGGAGGACCCTCCGGACGACCCGTCCGACGTCCGTGCGTTCCTCCGTGAGCTGAGCCGGTAAAGGATCGTGCGCCCCAGAAGCCCCTACGACCGCTGGCTGCTTCTCGGGGTCGACGCGCTGCTCTGGCTGCTCGCCATGTGGGCCGGACTCTGGCTTCGCTTTCGTGGTAACGTTCCCGCCGTCGAAGTGGAGTTTTTCTGGCGGTTCGTGCCCCTGGCCGGCGGGGGGATGCTGGTCACCCTGTTCACCTCGGGAACCTACGAACGGGAGGTGGCCGATCGCGTCCCTTACCGTCGGTTCCTCTGGGGCTGGTCCCTGGGGCTGGGGTTTTCCCTGGCCCTTTTGTTCCTGCTGAAAATCCCGTACTCCCGATTGGCCTTCCTGCTGGGATCGGGGGGGTTCATCCTCGGGTCCACGCTTCTTCACCGGGCCGTGGAGATTTTGCCCGCCCGCTGGGATCCCCCCCGGGTGATCGCCGTCGGGTTCGACGGGTCGGAGCGCCGGGAGAACCTTCGAGGTGGTTTGTCCACCGCGCACGTCACCTTTCAGGAGGAGGGCCGGCTCGATCCTGCCTTCGAGTCGTTAAGCGACCACGACCCGGATCTCATTCTGCTGGACGGTGCCGCGTTCTCTCCCGAGGAACTCAACCGGTTCGTGGAGTTCGGAAGCCGGCGTGAAATCCCGGTTCGTGTCGTCCCGGACTCCGGACAGCTTTTCCTGGCGGGAACACGACTGATCGCCTGGCGGGACCGTTATCTGCTTCGCTCACGGACCCACCACCGTCTCCGCCAGCAGCTGGCGGTCAAAACGGTGTTCGACTACGTGATCGGCGGGGGGCTCCTCGCGGTCAGCCTTCCGCTTCAGGCCCTCGTCGCGCTGAGCATACGACTGGTGGACGGTTCCCCGGTGCTCTTCCGTCAGACTCGCACGGGACGGGGAGGGGAACCCTTCACGCTTTACAAGTTTCGCACCATGGTCCCGGGGGCCGAGGAGAAGGGGCCCTCGCTCACCCAGGGGCCCGAGGATCCACGTATCACGCCACTCGGGCGGTTTCTTCGCCGCTGGAGCCTGGACGAACTCCCCCAGCTGTTCAACGTCCTGAAAGGGGACATGAGCCTGGTGGGTCCCCGTCCGGAGATCCCCTCCATTACCCGGGAGTACGAACCGGAGGCCCGGCGGCTCTTCTGGCTGAAGCCCGGGTTGACCGGACTCAGTCAGGTGACGGGCCGTCAATCGCTGGACCTGGAGGAAAAATTGGCCACCGATCAGTATTACCTCGCGGAATATTCGCTGCTCCTCGATCTGTGGATTCTGTTCCGAACCGTCGGCGAGGTCCTCCGCGGGGAGGGGGCCGCCTGAGTGGCACGGACCCTCCGGCGGATCGGGGAGCGTCTCGTGAACGAACGGAACCCGACCGTCCGTCTGGACCTTCCCGCGGCCCTTCTACTCACCCTGATCCTCTTTTCCGTGTACGCCTGCTTTACCCCCCCCGGACTCACGGGTGGGGACGGCGCTGAACTTCTGTACGGACTGGAAACCTTCCAGACCGTCCATTCCCCGGGCTATCCGCTGTACCTGGTGGCCGGTCGGGCCCTTTTACGGACCGCCGGAATGGAAGCGGTGCCCGGGGGGCACCAGCTTTCGGCCCTTTTCGGCGCGCTCGCCCTGGGGGTGCTGTACCTGTTCTTGAGGGACCGCGGCATCCCCGCCGCGTGGTCGGCCTCCGGGGTTCTCCTTCTGGCCGTCTCTTATCCTGTCTGGCAGATCTGCGTGCAGGTCGAGGTGTATTCGCTCGCCCTGCTGTTTTTCACGGGGTCGCTTCTGTTCTGGAGTGCATCCTCCCGCGGGGAGGGCGGGGAGCACCTGTTCGCCCTCTGGGTCGGACTCAGCTTCACCCACCATCCGATGGCCCTGCTGAACCTGGTTCTCTTCGTTCACAGCCTGCTGCGGCACGATAAAAACCCGGGCTGGGGGCTGGTCTGGCTTGTGGCACCGGCGGCCATGTACGGCCTTTTGCTGGTGCCCGGCACGGGGTTCGCTTTCAACTGGCCCCGTCCGGGGACCCTGAACGACGTGGTGGACCATGCTTCGGCGACCACCTTCGGCGGGTTCGTTCTTCAGCGGGGACTCTGGACCCTGATGCGGGGGGGCGCTCGACTGCTGGCAACCCATCTCGTCGGACTGCCGGGGGCCCTGCTGCTCGTGGTCGCCGTGGGCTACGCGAGTCCGCCCGACGGCTGGTGGCCGCTGATCGCCCTCCAGGGGGCATATTGCGTTCTCCTGGCCCTTTACGACGTCCCGGACCTGCATCATTTTCTGCTGCCGTCCCTCGTCGTGGCCGTCGGCCTGGGGGCGGCGGGGTTCAGCACGCTCCACGGGCGCACGGGAACCACGGCCGTCCTGCTTCTGCTGGCAGCCTGTTTTCTGTCGGTGTACGGGTACGGTTCGTGGTTTTCGCTTCGGTACGATTACCGGGACCACACCTACCCGAAGCGGTACGTTCAGTCGGTGTCGGAGGACATCAGGGAGGGCGTGGTCTTCGCCGACTGGTCCCGCTACACCCTCCTGCGCCACGCACAGCTTCGGCAGGGACGGCTGCGGGGCATCGACCTGCTGTCTCCCACCCCCGGTTACACGGGCTGGAAGGAGGGGATCTCCCGGCACCTCCGTCGGGGGAGGACCGTGTATTCCACCGTCCGCTACCGGGATCCCCCGGAGGGGACGCGGCTGGAGCGGGAGGGGCTGATCTTCCGTGTTCGCCGCTGATGTGCTTCGTGGGGCAACGTCCGGACTGCTGGATCTGCTTCTGCCCGCCCGCTGTGTGATCTGCGGCTCCTCCGTGGACACCGCGCGGTCGTCCGTCCCTCTG
Source organism: uncultured bacterium (assembly GCA_964510695.1). GTDB lineage: Bacteria > T1Sed10-126 > T1Sed10-126 > T1Sed10-126 > CAZEBV01 > CAZEBV01. Next base: position 174 of record CAZEBV010000144.1, on the reverse strand, counting down.
TGCCGGTCACACCGACGGAAACTGCCCGTTCTCACCCCGCCGAGGTGCTACCGGTGCAGCCGTCCGCTCGCCGGCCCGGACCTGACGGATCGACCGGTGCCCCCCGGGGGACCGCCCGGAGGCCCCCCGCCGACCCGGGCCGGGTCGCCACGGGAACGAGCCCCTCTCTGCGGG
>CAZEBV010000143.1:5268-5944 GCA_964510695.1 uncultured bacterium | reverse complement strand
AGCGATATCCGGGTAGAGCGGGCCGAGAGCCTGGATCGCATCGGGGTATACACTGTGGCCCCAGATAATGCCGTATTCGCCGCTGCTGGCCAGTTCGCGCATCACCCGCTCGCCGTCCGGAGTGTCGATCTGCTCCTGGAAGGTATAGGTGATCGTCAGACCGTGGGGCTTCTCGGCGATAACCCGTTCAACTGCCTGCAGCAAAACCGTGTTCCAGGGCTCCTCTTTGGGCGTCGTGGAAAGGATGGCGATCTTGAGCTCGGTTGGCTCGGAAGCTTTTTCCTCAGGCGCCGCCTGGTTCTCTGGCGCAGGGCTGCTTGCGGGTGCGGGAGCAGCCGCAGGCCCGCAGGCTGCCAGGAGCAGAACCTGGTATTCGAAACGGGGGGACACCCGAAGTGTCCGGTAGACCAGGATCGCCAGGGACAAGTACATCCCGTACAGCAGGACGAACCCCACCGCTCCGAGCTCGAGCATCATCCGTTCGGGCGCCTCCTCCATCCAGATGCCGCGGGGAAACCAGGACCGGTGGGGCACGTCGGTCAGGGCGAAGGCCGCCTGGTAGGTGGAACCGATCCCGAACCCGACGGCGCCGGCCTCGTCGAGGAAGCGGTAGGGCTGGACCACCCGTTCGAGCACGCGCCGGCGGGTTCCCTCGGTGGTATTGAGAAACCGCTCG
>CAZEBV010000143.1:0-5258 GCA_964510695.1 uncultured bacterium | reverse complement strand
CCATGGCCTCAACCCCGTAGGCGGAGATCATCCAGTAACCAAGCCCGACCAGAAGCACGAGACTGATGATCAGGCGCCGGTTTAAGAACGACATCAGGTAGGTCCGCACGGGCAGAAGAAAGAACAGCATCAGCATCAGGACGCCGCCGGCCACCCCCCAGGCGAAGAAGGGCCAGCGGGAACCGTTCATGAACATCACCACCAGCCCCATCCCGAACACCACGTACAGGGGAAGCACCCGCAGGTTGAATCCCCCCAGCATCAGCACGATAAGCGTGGCGGTCAGGAAGGTGATGGCGAAAGAGAAGACGGTCATTCCGCTAATGAAAGAAAACGTTCCGGTCACGCGCACGCCGGAGCCGAGGAAGATCCGTTCGACGTTCTCGCTGCGCACGTACTGATTCAGGACATGGGCCTGAGGCAGGTTGAATTGAATAATGCTGAGGATGAAAACCGGGGCGCTCAACATAACAAGGCCATATAGGTAATTGAGGAGCGTCTCAAACGTGGGGAAGGCGGCCGGGATCAGGAAAATGAGGGACGCGTACAGCAGATGGAGCTTCACCCCCCATATACCGAGCAGTCGGTTCGGAAGCGCCGGGTTGAAGACCTGAATCACGGCGTACACCAGGTAAAAAACGAACAGCCAGGAGAAGGCCGTGTTCTTCAACCCGTCCGGCACGTCCAGTCCCCGGGTCATCAAATAAAATCCCAGCAGTGTGGCCAGCACGAGGTCCTTCAGGATGAAAAGGAATCGGGAGTACTCCGGAAAGACCCACTTTCGCAGGGCACCGTCCCCCACCACTAACAGGAAGAAAACAAGCACACCCAGCCGAAAGATCCGGTTCAGCTTCATTCCGAACACACCGTTAAGAAACAGGGGGATCGCTGCGGTGACACCTAAGCCTAAACCCAGGAGCATCCAGTTAAAGGATACTACTTCCACGAAAAACGCCCATGGTGCAGCTTCCGGCTCCGTTTCCCCTTCCTTCGGGCCGACCGCGTCCGATCCCGCGGCCGAACCCAGCGGCCGTGCGCTGAGGGTCGTTCCCATCCGGTCTTTCGGCAGCGATTCATGCGAACGACCCTACCCACGTACGGGAATTGTAGGAACGACCCCTTTTACTCCTTCGGTGCTTCTCCCCCTTTCGGGAACGAATTTCGTGGATCCAGTTCCCCCTTCCCTCGGGATCGATCCGCTCGGCGGAAAACACCACGGCGTCACGCGGGGAAGCGTGGACCGCACGATCGATCCCCTCATGAAGCCCGACCGGTACCGCCAATTTACCCGAAGGGATCCTCATCCGGCGGGGATCGGTCCAACATCTCCCGGAACACGTCCGCGACGGCGCCATGGTAATCCCTCCAGCTGTGATCGGCCACCGCCTCGGCGGTCCGCCCACGCATGCCACGGACTCGACCGATATGCTCCACGCACCACGCCATCCGCTCCGCCAGGGCTTCGGGAGCTTCGTTCGGCACGATCCAGCCGGTTCGATCCTCCCGTACGATCTCCCGGGCCCCGACGTGCTCGGAGATGATGGCAGGTACACCGCAGGCCATCCCCTCCACCACGACCATGCCGAAGGAGTCGTCCCGGGACGGAAGAACCAGACAATCCGAACGGTGGTACCGCTCCGCCAGCTCCTCCTGTGAAAGGTATCCCTCCCGCCGGACGTGGGGTGCTACGCCGTCGGGAACCTCCTCCCCCTGAAGATCCCCCACGAGGAGCACGCGGAACGCCTCGTGCGTTTGGCTAAGCAGGTCAACGGCCTCGAAGAGGACGTCCAGGCCCTTGCGATGGGGGGCGTTGCCGACGTAAATGAAGGTGGGCGGCTCGTCGGTCTCCCGGCGGTTGATCCCGGATCGGGGCTGAAACACGGATGCATCGTACCCGAGGTGCACGGAGGTGATTTTCGCGGGATCGACCCCCCCCTCCACGTAGGTCTCAGCGGCGAACTCGGACAGCGTCAGAATGTGATCGGCGAGATCAATCTCCCGCTGTTTCCTTCGGTTCCGACGTCGAATCAGCTCCGCGTCGGGATCCAGATCGAGGTATTGCTCCTTGAACGAATAATGAAGACTGGCCGCATCCAGGACGCAGGTTTTCCCCTGCCGGGACGCTTCCTCGAAGATCCGCACCGCCGCGTTCTCGTACCCCACCACCACCCGGGCCGACATGCGATGGACCCGCCGGGCCATCCAGCGGTCAAAGAGCACCGTGCCCCAGTACCGTCCCCAGTCGCTCCAGGGGTCGGGCAGCAGCCAGTGGGAAAATTTACCGGTCAGCGTGGCGGCGAAACAGTGACGGACCCGTTCGGGGGGGAGGGGAACCGTCGGCTGAGAGCTCAGTTTCCGAAGCAGTCCGTACGGACTGCAGGACCAGCGGGCGGGCAGGGTGGGGGTGCCGGTCCAGTATTCATCCAGCAGGTGGGCCTGAGCCAGGGCCGCCGCCAGCTGGTGGGAATATTGTCGCTCCGGATGAATCACGGAGACGGACGGTTGACTCGTCATATACATCCCGGCCCTGAGAACCGAAACGTAAGGATGTGGAGCCCTCGTCCCTGCCGCCGCCGGGGGATCCATGGACCCCCCTCGGAACCGGGACCAAAAGATACGCACCAGCGATCCATGGAGGTTGTCCTCAATCAGAACCAGAATATAGCCTCATGTGGCTTCCTTCCACGGAGGGGACCACGTCGATCATCTGAGTATAATAGTCGTTGTTCACGATCACCGCATTCCCATCAGCGGGAGTTTTCCTTATGACCCAATCGGCCCTCGTCGTCGGCGCCACAGGCCAGGACGGTGCCTACCTGAGCCGACTCCTCCTCGACAAAGGCTACAGGGTCGTGGGCACCCATCGTCCCAGCTCCACGGTCAACCTGTGGCGCCTCGAGGAACTCGACGTGCTCGAGGAACTCACCCTTGAGTCCCTCGAGCTCCTGGAGTTCAACAACATCCACCGGCTTTTCCAGCGCTACGAATTCGACGAGGTGTACAACCTCGCGGCCCAGAGCTTCGTGCAATCGTCCTTCGAACAGCCCCTTTACACCAGCGAGATCAACTCCCTCGGGGTCACCCGACTGCTGGAATCCCTGCGTGAGAACCTCCCCGGAGCCCACTTTTATCAGGCCTCCACGTCCGAGATGTTCGGCAACGTCGAGGAGTCCCCCCAGGACGAAAACACGCCGTTCCATCCCAGCAGCCCCTACGCCGTCTCGAAGCTTTACGCTCACTGGATCACGCGCAACTACCGCGAATCCTACGATCTGTTCACGGTCTCCGGGATCCTGTTCAACCACGAATCCCCCCTGCGAGGTTCCCATTTCGTCACCCGGAAAATCACCCGACACCTCGCTGAAATCAAACACGGAAGCCGCACGTGTCTCGAACTGGGCAACCTGGAGTCCCGGCGGGACTGGGGTCACGCCGCGGATTACGTGCGCGGGATGTGGAAAATGCTTCAGCAGTCCGAACCAGACGACTACGTCCTCGCCTCGGGCGAACCCCATTCGGTTCGAGATTTCGTGAACGCCGCGGCCGAGGTGGCCGGTTTCGATCTCAAGTGGGAGGGGGAGGGCCTGGACGCCCGGGGCATCGACCGGAACACCGGGGAAACCGTCGTTCGGGTCAACGAGAAGTTTTACCGCCCATCCGACGTCCACTACCTGCAGGGAGACGCGAGCAAAGCCCGCCGGCGCCTGGACTGGGAGCCGGAGTTCGATTTCCACGGCCTGGTCCAGATCATGATGGAACGATCCCTCGAACGCGTTCAGAACGAATGAGGCCTGTCCGGCCCTTCCGGGGGCCCCCTTCCCCTGCGCCGTGAAACGCATTCTCTTCGTTTCGCCGACTCTCCAGCCCGACGCGGGGGGAATCCAGGTGAGCGGCCGTCAGGCCCTCCGGGGGCTCGCGGCCCACGTCCGGGAGAAACGGCTGGAGCTGCACCACCTCGCCTACGGACCGAATTCACGGTCCGGAACGATCGACTCCGCCCTCGTGGACTACCATGCCGCGACCACGCGGGTGGAGGCTCTACTGCGGGCCTTGAGGCTTCGTTCCTCCGACGCCGTCATCCTGTTCTGGCACGTCGACCTTTTGAAACTGTATCCTCTGATCGCGGGGTCCGGTTCCACCGCTCTTCTGTGTCTGTTCGGCGTGGAAGCCTGGGAGCGCTTCGGGGGGCTCACCGGGTGGCTGATGGGAAACGTCGACCGCTTCCTCAGTATCAGCGCCTTCACGCGGGATCGTTTCTTCGAGCACAACCCGAAACTGGCCTCCCGACCCCACAGCGTCGTTCACCTCGGGATCGGGGAGCCCGTGGAGGGTACCATCCCCTCACCCGAGGTTCCTCCGGCCGTTCTCATGCTGGGACGCTTGAGTCGGGAACCCCGGTACGGGAAAGGGTACGAGGCCATGATCCGAGCCTGGCCCCGGGTGCTGGAGAGGCATCCCGATGGGCGCCTGTGGATCGCCGGAAAAGGCAGGAAGCGGGCGGAGCTCGAGTCCCTGGTGGAAGAGCTCGGTCTCGGCGAACACGTACGGTTCTGGGGATGGGTCGAGGAGGAGCAAAAACAGGAGCTGATCCGGCGGGCCCGCTGTCTGGCTCTGCCCAGCCGAGGGGAGGGGTTTGGTCTCGTTTACCTGGAAGCCATGCGGCTCGGGCGTCCCAGCCTGGTCAGCAGCCGGGACGCCGGTCGGGAGGTCGTGAACCCCCCCGAGGCCGGGCTGGAGGCCGACCCGGCCGACCCCGAAGCTCTCGCCGAGGCCGCGGCGAGGCTCATGGCGGCTGGCGGCGAGTGGGAGGCGTGGAGCCGCCGCAGCCGGGAGCGCTACGAGAACCACTTCACGGAACGACACTTCCGTGAACGCCTGATCGACCGGCTGCCGCTTTAGGTTCCGGAGGCCAACTCACCCCATGGATCTGCCCCTCGAAGCGTCCCCCGATCGGCTTCACCGACACGGCCCCGTCTTCATTCTCGGATGTCCCCGCTCCGGCACCACGTTCCTCTCACGATACCTGGCTACCTCCTCAGACCTGGAGGTCTTCAACGGAGTGCTCGCCCCTCCCCGGTTGATGCACCTGATCGGAAATCACTCCGAACGGGATGACGAAGGGAGCGTCCGGAACCTCCTGCGAAGCGTCCAGGACGTCTTTTGGCAGTCGTTCTGGCGGCGCGTCACTTTCACGAACCGGAAGGTTGCCCAGGTTCTTCGGGGCCACCTGGGACTGCTCGAGCTCTTCACCGAACGCT
>CAZEBV010000142.1:0-5951 GCA_964510695.1 uncultured bacterium | reverse complement strand
TCCACCTCCGAAAACCGATCCGTATCGTAAATCTTCCGGTGGATCAGGGCCATCGAGAAGATCCGATCCTGACAGCGCTCCAGGATCAGCTTCATCTCTTCGTCGTCCAGCTGACGCTTCTGAAGCCCCAGCAGGCTCACGATCACCTGCAGGTTGTTCTTCACGCGGTGATGGACCTCGCGAAGCAGGGTCTGGGTTTCCTCGAGGGACTGTTTGAGGTTCTCGCTGATCCGTTTCTCCCGCGTGACGTCCTCGGTGACGCTCACGATTCGATCGAGGTCGGAATCCTCCCGCATGATCGGGGAGGTCACGGTGCGAAGCCAGCGAACGTCCCCGTCCGGGCGGATGATCCGGTACTCGCAGGTGAACGGCTGCTGCAAACCCCGATTGAGCTTCCCGCACAGGGTTCCCTCCAGTTGGCTTCGATCCTCGGGGTGCACCCGTTCGATCCAGCGGTCCGGCTCCTCCGACAGGGCCTCCGCGGACAGCCCCCACAACTCCTCCTGGATGGAGTTCACGTACAGGACCTCCCGGTAGTCCTCGTCCACCAGGTAAAAGCCCTGTTCGATGTTCTCGGCCATCTCACGGAAGCGGCGTTCGCTTTTGCGCAGGGACTCCTCGATCTGTTTACGTTCCGTGATGTCGGTGGTGTAGCCCGCGATTCGAACGAGGTCTTCGTCCCTGGATTCCACGGGAACCCATCGGGTCCACAGCCAGCGGACCCCCCCCTCCTCGTCCCGGATGCGATACTCGTAGTTCCTGGAGGCGTTCTCGGGGTCCGCGAAGAACGCCTCGATCTGCCCGATCACCCAATCCCGGTCCTCGGAGTGCACCTGTTCCACGAAGGCCAAAGGCTCCTCGAGCACCGTTTCGAGGTCCTGATCGAACATCGTCTCGAAGTACGAATTGACGTACAGAACCTCCTCATGCTCCAGGTCGAAGAGGAACATGGTGGCCTCGATGTTCTCTGCCAGCTGTCGAAACTGCCGCTCTTTCTGTTCGAGTTCCTGTTCGATCTCCTTCCGGGCGGTGATGTCCTCCCCCAGCCCGGCCACCCGAACCACGTTTCCTTCCTCGTCGTGCACGGGGAACACACGGTCCCTGAACCAGCGCTGCTTACCATCCGTCGGTCGGACGATCCGGTACGTTTCGTCGTAGCCTCCCTGAACCTGCTCGGGCAGTTTCCGCCGGATCCGATCCCGATCATCGGGGTGGACGGCCTCCAGGAACGCCTCCGTGATCCCATCGGAGCCCTCGAAGTAATCGCCCCAGGTCTCGAGGCAGGAAGGATTCATATAAACGTAGCGCTCGTACTCGGGATCCACCATCCAGAAATCCTGGTTCATGTTCTCGGTGATCTGTTTGAAGAGTTTCTCCTGGAGGGGCCCGGAGGTGTGGGAGGTGATCCGCTGGCTGATGTCCCGCACGGTCACCGCGACGGCCCCGATGCCCCCTTCGACGAACCGCAGGTTCAACTCCGCGGGGAACCCGTTCCCGTTCGCTGGTTCGAATCGACTCCGCAGCAGCAGACCGTCCCGATTCCGCAGGTTCTCGGTCAGCTCCGGCCAGGATTGCCCGGAGGGAAGGTCGGGGAACAGCTCCATCAGCGAACGCCCCACCAGATCGTCCCCGTCCGCTTCCATCATGCGGTGGGCCGTGTGATTCGCGACCAGGATTCTCCCTTCGGCGGACGACACCGAAAGCAGCGCGTCGGAGGACTGATCCATCAGTTCCCGGAAAACGTCCAGCTTGTCCTGAGCCTGCTGGCGATCCGTCACCTCCAGCAGGGTCCCCCCAACGGCCGGTTCTCCCCCGTATTCCAGAGTGTAGCCGCGTGCCTCGAGGGGGATGGTCTCCCCGTCACGCGTAAGACCTCTGAACTCGTAGTGACCCGAGTCGGGCTCCCCCCGGATCCGGTTCCGGACGTGTCGCTCCATCCGCTCACGGTCCCCGGGAGCGACGAGGTCCAGGGGGGATTTGTCCTGGATTATTTCCTCCACGGTGTAACCGAACATCTCGGCCGCGGATTCGTTGACGTAAAGAATTTTGTCCGGTCGAAACAGGTAAATCCCCGCCAGGGATTGCTCGAGGATCAGCTGATCCAGGGGGTGAAGTGAATCGGCCGAAGGTCCACTGAAATCCCGAGAATTCACGTAGCTCTCCAGGAAGGAGGACGGGTTTGACGGACTCATGGAAAGACCCCCCATAAGGGTCGTGCCCGGGAGGCCCTTGTCGGGTCCCGGGATCAGTTTGAGCCTTCCCTCCGTTCCATAATCATAGCTCACTGTTCACACCATGTAGGGTGAGGGAACTTCGCCCGGTTCGGACCTCGGAACCGATTAGGACACGGAAAGGGTTCCCGGATTTAAAGTGGAAAGCGCGGGTCGCTAAACCGGACAGTCCGGTCGGATCAGGGGGTCGATCAGCCGGGCAAACGGAAGCTAGTCCTCCGGGATCGTCACCGTGTGGCGCAAGGTGCCCACACCCTCGACCTCCACGGCCACGCGATCGCCGTCGGCGAGCGGGCCCACGCCGGACGGGGTGCCCGTGGCAATCACGTCCCCGGGCTCGAGGGTCATGTAGCGGGTGATTTCCTGGATCAAATCGGGAACCGAGAACAGCAGCTGGTCGCGGGAGGAAGCCTGACGGGTTTCCCCGTTCACGCGGGTCTCGATGCGGGCGTCGGGGGGAACCCGGTCCGGGGGGGCTAGCACGGGACCCACCGGCGCCGCGTTGTCGAAGGCCTTGCCGCGCACCCAGTTGATCTCGACGCGCTGGTCGTCCCGGTTGGAGAGATCGTTGAAACAGGTGAAGCCCGCGATCATCTCGGAGGCCCGACGGGCGGGCACGTTGCGGCCCTGACGCCCGATGACCACGCCGATTTCACCCTCGTACTCCAGCGTCTCCACCCCGGCGGGCAGCCGCACGTCGTCCCCGTGGGCCGCGAGGGCGCTCGGGGGTTTCAGGAAAAGCAGGGGGCGGTCCGGGACCTCGGTTTCGGTCTCCTCGATATGGTCCTCGTAATTGAGACCCACGCACACCACCTTGGTGGGCTCACAGGGCGGCAGCACGGTAACCGACTCACGGTCGTAGCGGCGCCCCGCCGCCCGGATTTCCTCCTCGAGCCACACGCCCGTCCGGACCGAACCGGACGGATCCCGGAATCGAACGTACGGTTCAGACACGACGATGGGGCCTCCCTATTCCCGGTAGTCGAGCAGCGTGCTCATGTTGCGAGCGTAGGTTTTTCGCCAGTCGTCGTCGGTCGGGGTCTCCAGGATCATGGGGGTGTCGGCCCATCGCGGATCGTTCATGAGCCGACGAAAGGCCGCGTCGCCAATCGTTCCATCCCCGATATGTTCGTGGCGGTCCACCCGGCTGTCGGCTTCCTTGCGGGAGTCGTTGAGGTGAAGAACCTCGACCCGCTCGAGCTGCAGGACCGATTCGGCCTCCCCCATCACCTCGTCGTAGCCGGCCGCGGAGCCAAGATCGTAGCCGGCCGCGTGAAGGTGACAGGTGTCCAGGCAGTACCCCAGCCGATCGGGGTCCTCGACGGACTCCCGGATGGTGCGCATCTGTTCGAAACGGTACGGTAGCACCGACCCCTGACCCGCCATGTTCTCGATCAGGATGGAGGCCGCAAGGTCCCCCACCCGATCGTGGACGGTGTTCAGTCCCTCACGGATCCGCTTCAGCCCGTCCTCCTCCCCTTCACCCACGTGAGATCCGGGGTGCAGGACCAGGCAAGGGACGCCGAGCCGGTCGCACCGCTCGAGCTCCCGACAGAGCGTCTCGACGGACTTCTCCCATTTCTCCTCCTCGGGGTTGGCCAGGTTGATCAGATAGCAGGCGTGGGCGTGGACGTCCCCCGGGAACTCCACGCGCCCCACCCGGAATTCGGAGGCTTCCGCCTCGTCGACGTCCCGGACGGCCCATTGCCGGTTGCTCGAAAGGAAGACCTGCGCCGTCGTGCAGTCCAGCTCGTGGGCGCGCTCCAGCGATTTCGGAAGCCCCCCCCGAGATCGACACGTGACACCCCAGAAGACAGCCGTCGGGCACGTCCATCACGAATCCTCCTCGGAGTCGAAACGGGGACGAACTAGCCGGCGTACACCGGCGGGGTTCGGTCGGCCCAGGGACGGGCTTCCTCCAGCTGGGCCGCCAGCCGGAAGAGCAGCCCTTCGGCGCCGAAGTCGCCCGCGAAGTGGGTTCCGATCGGCAGGCCCTCGTCGTTCCAGAACAGCGGGACGGACATCGCCGGCTGGCCGGTCATGTTGCAGATGGGCGTGAAGGGTACGTATTCCCCCGCCCGGATCAGTCCGTAAAGCGGTTCGTCCTCCGGCGAGTCCAGGGTCCCCAGGGGCAGAGGTGGTTCCGCCAGGGTGGGCGTCAGCCAGACGTCGTAATCATCGAAGAAGGACATGATGTCCCGGGAGACGGCCTGAATCAGCTGAATCGCCATCAGGTAGTCCGGGGCGCTGATCCCCTGGCCCATCTCGTAGAGACCCCACGTGAGGGTTTCGAACTGCTCCCGGGTGGGCTCGTTTCCACTGAGGAAGGCCGTGCCATCGATGCCGGCCGCCGTGCCCGCGGACCAGGCGCTGATAAAGACCTCGTTGAGGGTGTCAGCGTCGACGTCGGGCTCGTATTCTTCGACGTGATGACCCAGGTCCTCGCAGAGTTCGGCCGCGTCCCGCACCGCCTCCTGGCAGTCCGGGTGGATCTCACCCGCGAGGGGGGATTTCAGCGTCATCCCGATCTTCAGTTCACCGGGGTCGCGCCCGACTTCCTCCCGGTAGGGGCGTTCCGGCGGCGGGGCCACGTACGGGTCGCCCGTCCGGTAACCTCGGGTGACGTCCAGCAGGGCGGCGCTGTCCCGAACCGAGCGCGTCACGGCGTGTTCGACCACCAGTCCGTTGATCAAATCCCCCACGTCCGGGCCCAGGGAGTTGCGCGCCCGGGTGGGCTTCAGGCCGAACAGCCCGCAGCAGGACGCCGGAATGCGCACGGAGCCGCCGCCGTCGTTGGCGTGGGCCATCGGCACGACGCCCGCCGCCACCATGGCCGCCGATCCCCCGCTGGAACCACCGGTGCTGCGTTCGGTGTCCCACGGGTTCCGGCAGGGACCGAACAGGTCGGGTTCGGTGGTGGGCAGGATGCCGAACTCGGGGGTGTTGGTCTTCCCCAGCACGATCAGGCCGGACTCCTTGTGGTGTTCCACGAGGTAACTGTCGTGGTCCGGCACGAAATCCTCGAGGAACGTCGACCCGAACGTCAGCGGCACGCCCGCGTAGGCGGCCTGCAGGTCCTTCAGGAGAAAAGGAACCCCCTGGAAGGGGCCCTCGGGGACTCCCTCTTCCACCCGTTCCCGGGCGAGATCGTACATCGGCCGGACCACGGCGTTCAGCTCGGGGTTGACCGCTTCGATCCGATCCACCACCCCCTCCACGAGTTCCCCGGGCGTGACCCTGCCCTCCCGCACGAGTTCGGCCTGACCCAGTGCGTCACGATTCAGCACGTCGTCCATCGGGTGCCCTCCTTCTTCGATGCAGCGTGGAGCTTGAGCGGTGTCTGCGCCGATGTCGCTTTACTATAGCCTCCCGGCCGGGGTTGGACAGACCGGACCGGCCGCGGCCGCCGGGGTTCCTGTCGCCGCCGGGCAGGGTTAGGATACGAACAGTCCTCAACCCGTCCCGGAGGTGATGGACCGTGGCCGATTCACCGCAGGATCTCGAACAGGAACGCAACCGTCGGCATCCGCGAGAACGGTTCGCCCCGTCCGTGCAGACGCTGAACCTGGACGATTTGACCGAACAGATCAAAGGGGAACCCCTCTCCTCCCCCCACGTGCGGCAGGGGCACCGCCAGATCGTGCTGTCTCACGATCTGCCCCTGACCGTCGCCCTGTATTACTTCGAGCCCGACGGTTACCTGACCGAACATACGGTTGA
>CAZEBV010000141.1:3020-5956 GCA_964510695.1 uncultured bacterium | reverse complement strand
CAGCCGCCCCGGCACGTCCCCTCCCGGATCCACCACGACCAGCTGGTCGTCCCCCCGCAGGGCGAGGGAGGCGGTCGCGTCGTCCGGTGAGGTCACGGTCGATGAGGCCCCCAGCACGTAGCACTGCCAGGGACTCATCGGACCCTCTCCCGAAGCCATCGTTCCCAGCGTCGATGGAAGGTCGCGAGGGAGGCCCCGGTAACTCGCCGGAAGGCCTCCGGGAAGGAACCCGTACGGCCCGCTGTTTTCAGGAGACGTTTCATGGCGCCCGGGCCGTGGCGCTGGCGGAGGTAACGAACCATCGACAGGCTCAACCGATAGGCTCGACGCGCACTTTTCCGCCCGTTTTTGGCCTGAAACAACCCGTCGACTTCCTCGGGGGAGGGGAGGGACCGTCCCGGGGGCAGGGACGGCGGCCCCAGCTGGTTCCCACCGTCCGGGGAATGCCGCTGCTCCTGGTGGGTGGCCATCCCCTCGTTGAACCAGACCGGCACGTTCTCCTGGGCCAGCGAGTAGATGACCGCGTGGGTGTATTCGTGAACGAGCGTCGCGGCGTCGTAGGGGGGGGTCCGGTCCCGTCGATAGAGCAGGTGAATCTTGCTGTCGAACAGGCCGGTGCTCCAGGCCGGTGCCTTGACCACGTTCCGGAACTGGCCTTTCGGGTAAACGATGAGGGTGATCGGGGCCTCCGGAAAGTAGCCCAGGTCCCCTCCGACCTCACGGTACGCCCTCATCAGGCCGTGGTTGAGCCGGCCCGCCAGGCCGGGGGGGAGCTCGTGAGGGACGAGTACGTGGAACTGACGGTGCGTCTCGCGCCGAAAATCAATCTCCGAGAGGTGACGTGAGCGTTCTTTGAGCCGTTTGACGTGGGGGTACATCTCGAGGTCGCGAAGGCTCGGGGCCGCCCGCCGGCTGAAGTGGTACGCTCGCTTGAAGTCGTTCGCCGCGTAGTAGATTTTCCCGAGGATGAACTGAATGGCAGCGGGCGTGTTACCCTTTCTTACGTACGGTCGAAGCAGCCTGAGTGCCCGCCGGTATTGTCCGCGATGGTAGGCGTTCATGGCCCGGGTGACGGTCTCGGACGACGCCGACGAGACGGGTTCGGCGTGAGACGCCCCCGGAGGAAACACCCCGGCACCCAGCGCGAAAAGGACCGTTACCCCGGATAGAACGACAACGCGGACGATGTGCATGATAACCTTCATTCTAAAGCAGAGGACCACCGGTCACCAGCGTCGTGAGTTTTCTTCACCGCCGGGAGCCCCGGCGGTGAAAAGCCCCGTTCACGGCGTGTCCCCGATCCTGCGGATCAACCCCGAGGTGAGGATGAATGTTCGACGCCCTGACGGAAAATCTTACGGAGGCTTTCGACGAGTTTCGCGGGAAGGGAAGGCTGTCCCCCGAACAGGTCGAGTCCGGCCTGAAGGAGGTGCGCCGGGTCCTGCTGGCCGCGGACGTGCACTACCAGGTGGCCAAGAAACTCATGGAATCGGTGAAGGAAAAGGCCACGAACGAGGAAATCATGGACAGCCTGTCCCCGGCCCAGCAGTTGATTCAGATCCTGCGGGACGAACTGGAGGAGGTGCTGGGTGGATCGGAGGTCGAGCTGGACATCGGTCAGGCCTCCCCGACGCCGCTGCTCCTGGTGGGTCTTCAGGGGACCGGCAAGACGACCACCTGCGCCAAACTCGCCCACCATTACCGAAGCGAGGGCAGCCGTCCGCTGCTCGTGTCGACGGACGATCAGCGCCCCGCCGCCCAGGAACAGCTGGTCCAGATGGCACGGGAACACGAGCTCGACGTGTTCGAGCACAACATGGAGGACGTGGAGGAGGAACTCGAACGGGCCGCCGAAACGGCTCGCCGCGGGGGGAACAACCCGCTGATCGTCGACACCGCGGGGCGGCTGAACATCGACGAACCCATGATCGACGAAGTTCGGCGTTTCACCCGGCTTCTGCCCGAAACGCGGGTCATTCTCGTCCTGGACGGGATGATGGGCCAGGAGGCCCTCCAGGTGGCCGAGGACTTCAACCAGGAGCTCGAGGTCGACGGACTCATTCTCACCAAGATGGACGGCGACGCGCGCGGCGGGGCGGCGATCAGCGCCCGGGAGGTCACCGGGGTCCCGATCCTTTTCCTTGGAACCGGGGAGAAGGTGTCGGCCCTGCATTCCTTTTACCCGGATCGCATGGCCTCCCGGATCCTCGGGATGGGGGACATGATGTCCCTGATCGAGGAGGCCGAGGAAGCCGCGGACCTCGAACGGCAGAAGGAAATGCAGGAGCGAATGATGCAGGGGAAGATCACCATGGGGGACGTGGAGCAGCAGCTTCAGCAGCTGAAGAACATGGGACCCATCGAGGGCATTCTGGAGAAACTGCCGGGAGGGTTTCAGCTCAAGCAGCAGCTGCAGGAACGGGACTTCGATCCCCGCGACATCGATCGCATGCAGGCCATCATCCGATCGATGACCGAGCGTGAGAAAAAGAATCCGGACATCATCGACGGTTCCCGGCGCCGGCGAATCGCCGAGGGGAGCGGGAGCAGCGTGGAGATGGTGAACCAGCTTCTCAACCAGTATCGGACGATGAAAAAGATGATGAAGGAACTTCAGCAGAATCAGGGGCAGCTTCAGGAGATGGCCTCACAGATGGGACTCGGTCAGGGTCTTCCCGGAATGAACTGACGGATCGGGTTCCGTTCAGGATTCCGTTCGCGTGTTTTTTATTCCAAGGTCGAGGTGAAACTAACATGGCAGCCAGTATCCGTCTTCAGCGTAAAGGACAGACGCACCAGCCCTACTACCGCGTGGTGGTGATCGACACCTCCGACGGGAGTGACGCCCAGCCCATCGAGCGCCTGCTGCGGCGCACCAGCGCCCACACGGCGTGGCTGCTGCCGACGCTGCTCGCCCTGTTCGTGTTCGTGACCGG
>CAZEBV010000141.1:0-3010 GCA_964510695.1 uncultured bacterium | reverse complement strand
CACGGTGCGGGACCTCTTCTCCGAGCGGGGCCTGATGAAAACCCTTCACGAGGCGGATGCCGCGTCGGAGGCCTGATCCCGTGCCGTCGGGGGACCCTGGTTCGGCGGGCGGCGACGACCTGGTTCGGGTGGGCCGCATCGTCAAACCACACGGGGTCCAGGGGGAGCTCGTCGTCGAGGTTCATACCGAGTTCCCGGGGCGCCAGTTTGCCCCCGGGCGCCGGTTGAACGTCGAGGGGACCGGGGAGCTGCCCCGCCTGACCGTGGTGGAGGCCCGTCCCCATCAGCAGCGTCTTTTGCTCGAGACCGAGGAGATCACCGGGCGCGGCGAGGCCGAGGACCTGCGCAACCGCTGGCTGCTCGCCCGCCCGGTGGACGCCGGGGAGGAGCGCTCGGGCTACGGCGCTCATGAGCTCACCGGGCTCCGGGTGGAGGATCAGCGGGGGCGGACGCTGGGGACGGTCGAGGCCGTCCGTCACCTCGACACCAATCCGGTGCTCGAAATTGCGGGAGACGACGGGACCCTGGATTACCCGGCTCACGAGGATTTGATCGAGTCGATCTCCCTGGACGAGGGCGTCCTTCGCCTCCGGCTGCCCCGCGGCTGGCGAAAACTGATGCGAAAATCCGAGGGGAGCCCGTGATGACTGCGGGGGGTCCCGTCGTGGAGTTCCACGTCCTGACCGTGTTCCCTCAGCTTTACCGGCCGTTCCTGAAGGATGGCGTGCTGGCCAAGGGCGTTCAGAAGGGGGAGCTTCAGGTGACGGTCTGGAGCCTTCGGCGATTCACCCCGGACGATTACGGCCAGGTCGACGACCGGGTGTACGGCGGCCGATACGGCATGCTGATGAAACCCGAACCCTATTTTCGCGGAGTGGAACACATCCGAAACACGCGGGGGGACGCCTCCGTGGTGCTCACCGCTCCCGACGGTCGAACGTTCGATCATTCGGCCGCCGTGCGCTTGTCGAAACGGAATCGGATCATTATGCTTACGGGGCGCTACGAGGGGGTGGACCATCGTGTCCGTGAGCACCTCGCGGACGAGATCTGGTCCATTGGATCGTACGTGACGCCGGGGGGGGACCTTCCGGCGCTCGTGATGATTTCGTCCGTGGCCCGTCAGCTGCCCGGTGTGGTCTCCAACCCCACTTCGGTCAAGCGGGAGAGTTTCGCACGGGAGGGCCTGGCTCCGCCCCACTACACCCGCCCCGCCGAGTACCGGGGTCACGAGGTCCCCGAGGTTCTTCGTTCGGGCGATCATCAAAAAATCCAGGCCTGGCGACGGAAACAATCCCGGGAGCGCACCCGGCGACACCGACCGGATCTGATCGACGGGGAGCCCGAACGGTCGGGTGAGGATCCCGCCAGCAGGGAGTGACCGACGATGAAGAAGTCGCTTCAGGATGCCATTCGTGAGAAGGAACTGCCGGACGCGGATTACCCTGACTTCGAACCCGGTGACCGGATCGAGGTTACCACGCGGGTCGAAATCGGCGGTGAGAAACGAACGCGGCGGTTCGAAGGGGTCTGCATTGCTCGCCGAGGGGAGGGCCCGGATCAGACGTTCAAGGTGCGCAAGGTCAGCTTCGGGGTCGGCGTCGAACGACTTTTCCCGCTCTACAGCCCGCTGATCGAATCCATCGAGGTCCTCAGCAAGGGGAAGGTTCGACGGGCGAAATTGAATTACCTCGAGGGTCGGTCCGCCCGCGAGGCACGAATCGAGGAACAGCGGGCCGACCTGGAGGCCATCAACGCTCCCCCGGGGACGGCCGCCCCCGACGAGGAAACCGAGCCCGATGTGACTGAACAGGGGCCGGCGGACGAGGAGCCCGAGGAGCCCCGTGAGGACGGGGAGACCGAACGGGCGGACACGGACGACGAGCAGGAAGCCGAGGAGCCCGCCGAGGATACCACCTCCGAGTCCCCGGACGAAGCCGCCGAGGGCGGGGAGGACGCCGAGAACGAGGGGGACGAAGCATCCAGCTGACGGCTCCTGGTCCGTCGTCGTTTTCCCTTCGCCGCTGCATCGTGAGCTTCGCTTTCCTTTCCGCGACGTCCCTTACCACGCCCATCGGATCGTTGTTTTCGACTTGGCCCGGGGGTTATCCTCGGGCGTCGGTCCCGTGAACCGCCCACGAGAAACGGACTCCTCCTTTTGGCCGGGATCCTCCGAGTGAGTCGCGGCTCGCTGGGTCAGTGGGGGGAGGATCGGGCGGAGGCGTACCTCGAGGAACAGGGCTGGACGATCGAACGGCGGAACCTTAACACACCGGTGGGTGAGTGTGACCTGCTGGCCCGTGACGGTGATCAGCTGGTCTTCGTGGAGGTTAAAACTCGATCCGGGAGCCGGTTTGGATCCCCCGAAGAAGCGGTCACCCGCCGCAAACGAAGCCAGCTGCGCCGCGTGGCCCGGTACGTCTTGGCCACCCTGGACGAACCGGCGTCCTGTCGGTTCGACGTGATCGCCATCCGGCTTCGGGACGCGGACTGCGACCTTCACCACGTGGTCGGAGCGTTCGACGGCCGAGAGTGAGTTTTTCCCGCACCTACTCCGGGCTGGTGGACGGGGTGCGGGGGGACGTCGTGACGGTCGAGACGCACATCGACGACGGCCTCCCGGGCGTCCACATCGTCGGACTGCCGGATCAGGCCGTGCGGGAGAGCCGGGAGCGCATCCGACCGGCCCTGAAAGAATCCGGTTTTTCCTTCCCCAACCGGAAGATCACCGTGAACCTTTCCCCGGCGGACAAGGCCAAGCAGGGTTCGACCTACGACCTTCCGATCGCCGTGGGCATCCTCCAGGCGTCGGACCAGCTCGAGGTTGGCCAGGCGACCCTCGACAGCTGCATGCTGGTGGGCGAGATTGCCCTCGACGGAGGACTTCGAGCCATCCCGGGGGTTCTTCCGCTGGCCCTCGCCGCCGACCGGGAGGGCTTCGAGGCGATGATGATTCCGTACCGGAACTTCTTCGAGGCCGAACCCACGGGGGTCAGGGTGGGTCCCGCAA
>CAZEBV010000140.1:0-5969 GCA_964510695.1 uncultured bacterium | reverse complement strand
CCCCCAGACGCACTCCGCCGCGGGGTTGAGGTAGATCTCATCCTCGAGGTCGGCGTCCACCATCCAGAAGTGCTGGTCGGTGTTGGTGGCCAGCTGCTCGAAGCGCTCCTGGCTCTCCTGAAGGGCCTTCTGGGCCTGTTTCCGTTCCGTGATGTCGATCAGGTTGCCCAGGATGGCCGGCTCGCCGTCCATGGTGACCGGCACCCCGTAGGCCTCCACGATCCGTCGCTGTCCCTGGCTGGTGGTGACCCGGTAGATGTTGTTGGCTTCCTGCATTTCCCCGGAGAGCAGCCCCTGTATGTTCCCCTCCAGTCGATCGTGGTCCTGCTTGACGATGACGTCCTTCGGGGAGCGCCCGATGAGGTCGGACTGACGATACCCCAGCATCTCCGCCATGATGGGGTTGACGTAGTCGAACCGCCCCTCCTTGATGACGTAGATCCCCACCAGGTTCTGCTCCACCAGGGAGCGGTACTGCCGTTCGGTGGCCTCCAGCTGTCGCTGGGTTCGCTTGCGGTCGGTGATGTTCTGGGCGATGCCGGCCACCCGGTAGACCTCACCGTCGTCGTCCAGCACGGGGTGAGCCCGAAGCTCGAACCACTCGACGTCCGGTTCGGCCTCCCCCACACGAAACGTCACGGTGATCGGTTCCCGCACGACCCGTTCGGCGGCCGTTCGAACGGCCGCCCGATCCTCGGGATGAACCCAGGGGAGCAGGGCCTCGAACAGGTCGTCGCTCTCCTCGAAGTACTCCCCGACGTATTCCTGGAACGCGCGGTTGGTGTAGACGAACTCGTCGAAGTCCGCGTTCACCAGCCAGAAGTGCTGGTCAGTATGGTCCGCCAGCTGACGGAAACGAAGGTTCGTTCGGTGAAGCTCCTCCTGGGTTTCCTTCCGTTCCGTGATGTCGTCCGCCAGCCCGGCAATCCGGTATATGTCACCGTTCTCGTCGGTCACCGGGTGGGCCTCCTGGCGGAACCAGCGAACCTCCCCGTCCGCCAGCTGGACTCGCAGTTCTTCCTGGACCGGTTCGCCCGCCCGGAGACGTTCGAGGGCGTCCTTTACTTTGGGACGGTCGCCGGGATGGAAGGCGGCGAGAAAGGCCTCGAAGAGGTCGTCCACCCGATCAATGTAATCCAGGATGGCGTCGGACCGTTCGTAGACTTCCCTCAGGCTTTCGAAGCCCTGGAAGTAATGCTCCCGGTTGTCGGGGTCCCCGAGGACCCTCTCGACGATCTCCAGGAAGGACGGGTTGGCGTAGATGAGGTTCTCGAAGTCCGCGTTCACCAGCCAGAAGTGCTGGTCGGTGTGGTCCGCCAGCTGACGGAAACGAAGGTTGCTCTCCTGCAGCTGCTCCTCGATTTGTTTGCGGTCGGTGACGTCCCGGATGACGCCAACCACCAGCGGGGTCCCGCTGTGCTGATCGGCGAAGGGAACAAAGCGAGCCTGGAACCAGCGATCCCCCCGGGGAACCGGAAGTTCGTACTCCCAGGTCTGCACATCGCCGGTTTCGAACGCTTCCTGGATGAGGTCGTGGAAACGCCGGCCCAGGGAATCGGGCAGGACCTCGGTGACGGGCTTCCCACGGACCTGCTCGACGGGGTCGTAGAGAAGGTCCTCTTCGTGGGTGATGACGTCGACGTATCGGGCGTCCTCGTCGTAGGTGATGACGAGGTCCCCGTAGCTCTGCAGGAAAGTCCGAAGCTGCTCGTCACGGGCTGTGGCCACCGGGGGCCTCCCAGCGTTCAGGTCGAGGGGCTTCGGCGACACGCTGAGGACGGTCGCGATCGTCGTCGAAGACTCCCTACAATCAGAGAAACGGGACGCCGTCCCTGCGGCATCCCGACCGGTCCATGAGCATGAAGACATCCATGATGTATGATTGATTAAAGCATAGCTTACGCGGGTCCTCACGGCAGGGAGGTGCGGGGGGGAGCCCCCCCAGATCCACGGCTGATTTATCCCGTGGTCAAGGAGCGTCTCCCCGAATACGCTGTGGGCCGTTTTATCCCGTCCGAAGCCGAGACGCGGGCCGGTAGCTCAGTCCGGAGAGAGCACTGGACTTCGAATCCAGGTGTCGGGGGTTCGAATCCTCCCCGGCCCGCCATATTTTCTCGTTCATCACGGGTGGGGAGGAGGGGCCTCCCGCCCCGACCCGGGGGGGCTCACCGGGGCCACCGGCTGACCCGTTCCTCCTCAGCGTCAAGAAGGTAGGCGGTATCACCCGTGTCCTCCCAGAGTTCGGTGCCCGTCCAGCGCAAAAAGTAGGGCGGGGCGTCCACCGCCCCGGGGCCGCTTGTCACGATGGTGCCCGCCCCGGGCTCGAGCGAAAAATCGGGCGGGAACTCGAACCGACGGTCCGCGGCCACGGCAACCAGCACCCATCCACCCAGGTCGACCGGGGAGGACCCCTGGTTCTCCAGCAGGATTCGCTGCGCCTCCGGGTCGATCTTTTTGATGACCACGCCGGATGCCGTGGAAGCGGCGTCGGAACCGTCGTCGGGGTGCCGGGCGGATCCGGCCGGGCACCACCCGTCAGTGTCGACCCGGTCCGTGGAGCGGGCAAACCGCTCCTCGATCAGCCGATCGGCGACGTTCCGTCCGTCCGCCTGGAGCCTCGCCACGAGCCGGAAAGATCCGCTGCGGCGCACCTGCCTCAGCGTCAGCGTGTCGGCGGCGGTCAACCAGGCCACGAGCACCCGCCTGGCCTCCCGGCCCAGTCGCCGTTCACGGGCACAGGCTCCGTCGGGGTCCGGCACGTCCAGCCCCTCGAGGCGCACGGGCAGGTTGCGGCCGACCACCGCCGGCCAGCCGGGCACGTCGAACCGGCACGTCCGGGCATCGTCGCAGTCCCGAAGCTGAAGTCCCTGCACGGGTCCGTACGTGGTGTCGGCCGCCCGGAGGGACAACGGGGCGACCATCAGAAGAAGCAGGGAGCCGGCCAGGACCAATAAACCCCGTCCGCGGCTCATCGGGGGTCCCTCACACGTCCGTCGGGGCGCCGACGGGACATCCGAACGGGGGCGGGTCCCCGTACCGTGTCTGGATCCGCCGGGACCCGGCGTCGACGATTGTGGGGCGTCGCCTGAGGCCGTATCATAGGAACACGATCCCAGTGAAACACCGAGGTGATTCTCCGTGGCCGGTCACTCCGAATGGGCGAACCGAAAGTACCGTAAACGAAAACAGGACCGCAAGAAGGCCAAGATCTTCGGGAAACTTTCCCGCAAGATCATCTCCGCGGCCCGCCGTGGGGGAGGGGACCCCGAGAAGAACACCGAACTGCGCAACATCATCGAACGGGCCAAGGACGCCAACATGCCCAAGGACAACCTCGAGCGGGCGATCCTCAAGGGTATCGGCGAGCTGCCGGGGGTGGAGTACGAGGACCACGTCTACGAAGGGTACGGTCCCGGTGGAATCGCCGTCATGGTGGAGGTGACGACCGACAACAAGAACCGTTCCATCGCCGAGATCCGCCGAATCTTCGAGGACCACGACGGCAAGGTCGGCCAGCGAGGATGCGTGTCCTACCAGTTCGAACGGAAGGGCGTGATCACCGTCCCGGCGTCGGAATGCGACGAGACCCTCCTGTTCGACCGTGCCGTGGAGGCGGGGGCTCAGGACGTCCGGGTCGGCGAGGAGACCATGCGGGTGATCACCGGGGTGGATGAATTCACCGGGGTCAAAAACACCCTCGAGGACGCCGGGTTCCCGCTGGAACGGGCGGAGGTCACCCAGCTGCCCAAAACCACCGTTCCGGTCGACGAGAAGGAAGGGCGAAGGGTCATCGACCTGCTGGAAACCCTGGACGACCACGACGACGTCCAGGAGGTCCACAGCAATTTCGACATCAGCGACGAGGCCTTCGAGACGATCGAAGCCGGGGCGACCGGTTGAGCACGACCGTTCGGGTTCTCGGCCTCGATCCCGGAACCGCCACGACCGGCTACGGGGTGGTCGAGACGGGGGATTCTGCCCCCACCATGACGGAATGCGGGGCGATCAGAACCCCATCCGAGGATTCCCCGGCCCGGCGGCTGGACGCGATCTACCGGTCGGTCCGACAACTCTGCCGAACCCACGAGCCCGGGGTGCTGGCGGTGGAACAGCTGTTCTTCAACCGCAACGTGAAATCCGCCATGAGCGTGGCCCAGGCGCGGGGAACCATTCTTCTCGCGGGCCAGCATTACCGGGATGAACGGGACGGCTCGGTCCGAATCGAGTCGTACAACCCGTCGACCGTGAAGCAGGCCCTGACGGGCCACGGGGGGGCCGACAAACAGGCCGTTAAGACGATCGTCCAGCAGGAGCTGAACCTCTCGGGAACCCCCGAGCCCAGCGACGCGGCGGACGCCCTGGCCCTGGCCCTGTGCCACCTCTTCGAGGATCGGTTCCCCTCCGGCGACGAGACGCTTCCCGGCTGACGCCCACCCGGCTTCAGGGTTCGGTCAGCCGTTCGGCCCCCTCCCGGGTTAACGAAAGGGTGGGGTAGCGGCCGCCGCTGCGCTCGAGGAGGGCTCCTCCCACACAGTCCTCGATGAGTGCCCTGAGGTCGGTCTGTGTTCGCCCCGACAGCCGACCGAAGGATTCGAGGTCCCGGTATCGCTCGAGGTCCTGGCGGGAAGACCCGGCGAGGATGGCGGCCAGTTTGTTGACGCCCACCGCCGTGGACAGCTCCGCGGCGGCCCGGAGGATCGCCCGGGTCGTATCCTCGGCCCCCTCCCGCTCGGTGTCGTTCGACGCCCCAAGAAGCTCGGGCGGGACCCCGTGACCGAGGATCTCGCGCGGGTCCTCCGCGCGGGCGGTCAGCCGGCGGAAGAGTCGGGCGGTGGCGCGGGCGTCGTCCAGGCCCCGGTGGGCCCGCGGACGTTCGATTTCGAAATGGTCCAGAAGGGCATCCAGCGCGTAGCTTTCCAGGCTCAACAGCCGACGGGCGAGGGGCAGGGTATCCACGCAGGTCGGATCCGGGGGATCCGGGTGGTAGCGGCTCAGAAAGGAGAGGTCGAACGGGGCGTTGTGAGCCACGAGCACGGCGTCCTCCGAGAACCGGCTGAATTCCCGGAGCACGCCGGTGACGTTCGGGGCTCCCGCCACGTCCTCGTCGGTGATGCCGGTCAGGTCACGAATTTTCTGGGGGATGGGTTCCTCGGGATCCACCAGGGTGTGAAAATCCGCCACGACCTTCGCCTCACGGAGCCGCACGGCCCCGACCTCGATGATCCGGGCCCCCTGCTCCGGGGAGAACCCGGTGGTCTCCAGGTCGAACACACAGTACTCGTGCCGCTCGAACAGGCGGTCGGCGGTGGAGGGCAATTCGTCCGACACGGTCGTTCAGCCGGCGGCGCCCGGCAGGGCCTGCGCGAGCAGGTCCTGGGAAAGCCCCCAGAAACCGGCCATCAGAAGCAGAAACAGCACCGGGGGCACCACGTAGCGAATCAGCGTCAACCACGACGAGGAGATGTTCCAGCCGAGCCCCCGCCGAAGCTCCTCCTCCGGGGTGCTCATGTACCAGCCCACGTACACCGACAGCATGAAACCGCCCAGGAGCAGAAGCAGGTTGCTTGCGATCTTGTCGGCCAGGCTGAGCCAGGCCGTGTTCAGCGCGGCCGGTACGCCGAGCAGAAAGATGGCCAGCCCGCTCGTCGTGGCGGCCACGTTGCGGGAGATGCCGTATTCGTCGATGACGGAGCTGGTCACGACCTCCAGCAGGGAGATCCCGGAGGTCAGGGCGGCCAGAAGCAGCATGGCGAAAAACGCGAAGTTGAGGAACATCCCCCACCCCCCCATGGTCCGAAACGCCTCCGGGAGCGTGATAAACAGGGTCCCGACGGTGCTTTCCCCGATCTGTTCCACCAGGTCGAAGGCGTGGATGATCGGGAAGACGGCCAGGCCGGCCAGCAGCCCCACGCCGGTGGGAAAGGGGTTATTAATCAGGGTTTCCTCGAAGATATACACCACCAGCGACT
>CAZEBV010000139.1:0-6027 GCA_964510695.1 uncultured bacterium | reverse complement strand
GGGTGGTTCAATTACGTTCTGGTGACGCTGGTTCGGTTCCTCCCGCGAAGCACCGTTCGGTCACTGGTCGGATCCCGGCAGAAGGCTCACCTGAGCGAGACTCCGTAAGCCCGATCCCGGGAAGGGAGGAGGACCCCGTGACGGATCGCGACGAGCGCACGGTTCTTCACGCCGACATGGACGCGTTCTTCGCCCGGGTCGAGAAGCTGGATCGTCCCGAGCTGCGGGGGGAACCCGTGATCGTCGGCGGGCTGGGGTCCCGGGGGGTGGTGTCGACCGCCTGCTACCGGGCCCGGGAGGACGGCGTGCACAGCGCCATGCCGATGGAGGAGGCCCGTCGGCGCTGCCCGGACGCCACCTTCCTCGCCCCCCGGGGCGAACGGTACCGCGAGGTCGCGGAGGTCGTCCGGGAGGTCTTTCGGGGGATCACCCCCACGGTCCAGCCGGTGTCGCTGGACGAGGCCTACCTCGACGTCACCGGCGTCCTCCACCGCCACCCCTCCGCGCGGGACCTCGCGGAAACCCTCCGATCGAAGGTCCGTTCGGCGACGGGGCTGACCTGTTCCGTGGGGGTGGCTCCCAACAAGATGGTCGCCAAACTGGCCTCCGATCGCCGTAAACCCGACGGGCTCACGGTTGTTTCCCCGGAGTCGGTGGTGGATTTTCTGGCCGACCTGCCGGTGGAAGCCGTGCCCGGGATCGGCCCCCGGGCCCGCGATCACCTCCGGGCGTCGGGGTACGGGACCCTCGGTGACCTCCAGCGGGCCCCCATGGCGGAACTGCACGAGGCCCTCGGCGACCGGGCGCTGGTGTATCGCCGCCGGGCCGAGGGTCGGGACGACTCCCCCGTCTCCGACGGGGGTTCGGCCCAATCCATCAGCCACGAGCGAACCTTCGAGGAGGACCTGCGGGACCCCTCGGTGCTCGAGGATCACCTCTTCGGACTGGCCGAGAAGGTCGGAGCCCGTCTTCGGGATCAGGACATGGAGGCCCGCACCGTGACCCTGAAGCTGCGGCGCGGGGATTTCACCACGGTCAACCGACAGGTCACCCGGGGACGGCCGTTCACCAGCACGGATCGGATCTGGACGTTTGCCCGTCGGCTGTTCCGGGAGCGGGTTGAACTGGACGGGCGAGGGGTTAGACTGCTTGGCACCGGCGTTTCGAACCTGCGTTCGGCCGGCGTGCAGGAGGAGTTGTTCACCGGCGGCCGGGAGCGCCGTTTCGAACGGGCCGATCGGGTGATGGATCGGATCAACGAGGAGTTCGGGTCGGGTACCCTCGAGCACGGCCGGGACCTTCATTCCACCGAGGAGGATCGGGAACCATGATCGACGACGCCTTCAGCGTGGACGGACGAACCACCATCGTGACGGGAGCCTCCCGGGGGATCGGGCGAGCCATCGCGGAGCGTTTCGCCGCGGACGGCGCCGACGTCACGATCTGCTCCCGGGAGCAGGACAACGTGGATCCGGTGGCCCGGCACATCAACGACGGCGACGCGTACGCCGGCCGGGCCGTGGCACTCGAGTGTGACGTGCGCGACCGGGCCTCCGTCGAGGCGATGGTCAAGACGACGGTGGACGAATTCGGCGGCGTGGACGTGCTCGTCAACAACGCCGGCGCCAGTTTCATGGCTCCCTTCGAGGACATCAGTCCCAACGGCTGGGAGACCATCGTGGACATCAACCTGACGGGCACCTACCACTGTTCCCAGGTGGCCGGCGAGCACATGCGTGAGCACGGCGGGGGAACCATCATCAACATGTCAAGCGTCGCCGGTCAGCGCGGGTCCCCCCTGATGAGCCACTACGGGGCCGCCAAGGCCGGGATTATCAACCTGACCCGATCCCTGGCCGAGGAGTGGGCCGAGCACGACGTGCGCGTCAACTGCATCGCCCCCGGGTTCGTGGCCACGCCCGGCGTGGCCGAACAGATGGGCGTGGAGGCGGAGGACGTCGATCGCAGCGAGGTGGATCGTCAGGTTGGCGTGTCCGACGAGATCGCCACCATCACTCAGTTTTTGGCCAGCCCCGCCTCCTCCTACATGGTCGGCGAGACCGTCACCGCTCAGGGGGTGCCCGGCGGCCTCGAGTCCCCCGACTGAACGGGTTGACGTCGAAGGGCCCACACGGAGGCTAAACCTCCTCCCCGTCGGGTCTTGAACCGGTCCCGGGGCGCTGGTAGCCTAAGGACCCTTTCCGAGGCAAGCGCTTCTTTTCCCCCGAACGGAACCGTACGGACGGACGCTGGATGCTGTGTGCAACTTCGCTGCAGGAAGGTGAGTCGGTATGGAGCTGGATGACATCGATTCGATCGCCGTGCTCGGCGCCGGAAGCATGGGCCACGGGATCGCCGAGGTGGCGGCCCTGGCCGGTTACGACGTGGTGCTTCGTGACATCGAGGAGGAACTGGTGCAGGAAGGGTACGATCAGATCGAGTGGAGCCTCAACAAACTGGCCGACAAGGATCGGCTGGACGAGTCCCCGGGGGCGGTGCTGGACCGCCTCGACACGGCCGTGGACCTCGAGACCGCCGTCAAGGACGTGGACTTCGTGATCGAGGCCGCCCCGGAGAAAATGGACCTCAAGAAGGAGATTTACTCCGACCTGGACGATTTCACCCACGACGAGGCCATCCTCGCCACGAACACCTCCAGCCTGAGCATCACCGAGATCGCCACCGCCACCGACCGGCCGGATAAAGTCTGCGGCACCCACTTTTTCAACCCGCCGGTCATGATGCAGCTCGTGGAGGTCATCTACGGCGAGGAGACCAGCGACGAGACCGCCGAGGTCGCCCACGCGCTTATGGAGGACTTCGGCAAGACCCCGATCTACGTCCGCAAGGACGTGAACGGGTTCGTGGTCAACCGGGTGCTGGGTCCCTTCATGGACGAGCCGGCCTGGATGGTGTCCAACGACGAGGCCGCGATTCGCCAGGCGGACGCGGCCCTGAGCCACGGGCGCGGCTACCCGATGGGGCCCTTCGAACTGTCGGACCTGACCGGCATCGACGTGGGCTACCACATCGCCCGCGAAGCCGGCCGCGAGAACCCGCCGATCGTGAAGGAGAAGGTCGAGGCGGAGGAGTACGGCCGCAAGAGCGGCAGGGGGTACTACGACTACGAAAACGGCGGCGTGGATTACGAGCCCGACGACGCGGAAGGCTTCGACACCCTGCGGGTCGAAGCCCGCATGATCAGCGAGGCAGCGTGGCTGATCGGCCAGGACGTGGCCACCGCCGAGGCCATCGACACCGGGATGAAGCTGGGCACCGGCTTTCCGGAGGGCATCTGCCGCCGGGCGGACAAGATCGGGCTCGACACGGTGCTCGAGAAGCTGGAGACGCTGTACGAGGAAACCGGCGAGGAGCGATACAAGCCGGCGGAATACCTCCGAGAACTGGTTGAACAGGGCCGCACGGGCGAGGAGTCCGGCGCGGGATTCTACGAGTACGGGGAGGACGAAGGCATGCGCGATTTCCACAACCTGAACTACGATCTCAGCGACGACGGGGTCCTTTCGATTGAAATCGACCGTGAGCAGCGTCTCAACGCCCTGTCGCCCGACCTCAACGAGGAGATCGTCCACCTGCTCGAGAACGTCGACACCGACGATGTTCGGTGCGTGACCTTCGAGGGCGCCGGGGATCAGGCCTTCAGCGCGGGGGCCGACATCTCCAGCTTCGGTGAGATGGCTCCCCACGAGACCCTGGACGTCGAGAGCATGTGGGAGACCGTCTACGAGTTTCCGCGGCCGACGATCGCCCTGATTCAGGGGTACTGTCTGGGCGGCGGCCTGGAGCTGGCCCTCGCCTGCGACCTCCGGATCGCGACCGATGACTCCGAGCTGGGCTTCCCGGAGATCAACCTGGGGCTGATTCCCGGGGCCGGCGGCACGCAGCGCATCATGCGGCTGCTGGGGGAAACCCGCGGCAAGGAGCTCGTGTTTCGCGGCAACCACATCTCCGCGGAGAAAGCCGAGGAGTGGGGGCTCATCAACCGCTGCGTTTCGAAGGACGAGTTCGACGAGGTGGCCCGGGAGTACATCGACGACATCGCCGGCGGGCCGCCCATCGCCCTGCGGATGGCCAAGAAGGTCATGAACCAGGCCCACGACGTCAACCTGGACGGGGGCCTGGAGCTGGAGCAGCAGGCCTTCGCCATCCTCACCACCACCGAGGACGTCATCGAGGGCACCGCGAAGTTCTTCAGCGACGAAGAGCCCGACTTCAAGGGGAAATGATCGTCCCTCATGGGGACGCCGCTTTCCTCCTCGTGGACCGAGACCATCAAGGTCGTCCAGCCGGGCGATACCAACGCCCTCAACACCGCCCACGGCGGCACGGTCGTGAAGTGGATGGACGAGACGGGGGGGATTGCGGCGACGCGGTTCTCCCGTGAGGTCTGCGTGACGGTCAGCATGCGGCGGGTGGACTTCCACAACCCGCTGTACCTCGGCAACGCCGCTCCGGTGGAGGCCTACGTCTACCGGACCGGGGACACCAGCGTGGACGTGTGCATCAAGGTCTTCTCCGAGAACCTGTTCGAGTCGGGACGCACCCTGACCACCGAGTCCTTCTTCCGCTACGTCGCCATCGACGGGGACCGCAACACCACCGAGGTTCCCGACCTGGAGGTTCAGACCGAGGAGGAACGCCGCCTCCGGGACGAGGCCCTCGACGGGGGAGGCTTCTCCTGACCGTGGCCGACGACGTGGTGGTCAGCGGCATGCGGCCCACCGGCCCCCTCCACCTGGGCAACTACTGGGGGGCCCTCTCGACCTGGCTGGACCTCCAGGAGGAGCACGAGTGCTTCTTCTTCGTGGCCGACTGGCACGCGCTGACCACCCACTACGACCGCACCGAGGACCTTGAGGGCAGCGTCCGGGCCGTCCTGGTCGACTGGCTGGCCGCGGGCCTGGACCCGGACCGGTGCGTCATCTTCCGTCAGTCCGACGTTCCCGAACACGCCGAGCTGCACGTGCTGCTGGAGATGATCACCCCGGAGGGCTGGCTGAAGCGAAACCCTACCTACAAGGACGCGCGGGAGAACCTCGGCGAGTCGCGGACCCGCCACGTGGGATTTCTCGCCTACCCGGTGCTGCAGGCGGCGGACGTGCTGGCCTACCGTGGGACCCGGGTGCCGGTGGGGGAGGACCAGAAACCTCACCTTGAGATCGGCCGCCGGATCGTGCGGCGGTTCAACCACCTCTACGACGCCGACCTGCCGGAGATGGAGGCGATTCTCCGGGAGACGCCCGAGCTCCTCGGCCTGGACGGACGGAAGATGTCCAAGAGCTACGACAACTGCATCTACCTGGGCGACTCCCCGGAGGAACGTCGTGAGAAGGTCATGTCCCACCAGACGGACGCCGGTTCCGAACCCGGGGACGAGGTCCCCGAGGAGGGACCCGTCGCGAATTTGTTTCTGCTGATGGATCTGTTCGGTTCCGAGGAGACCCTGCGGGAATACCGCGAGGATTACCGGGCCGGCGAGATCCAGTACGGGTACATGAAGCAGGACCTGGCGGAGGCCATGAACGATTATTTCGCCGACTTCGACGAGCGCCGCCGTGAGCTGGAGGAGAACCCGGAACGGCTGGACGAGGTCCTGGAACGCGGCCGTGAGCGGGCCCGGGACGCGGCCTCTGAGACCCTGCGGGAGGTACGCGAACACATGGGCCTGACGTCCACCTGACCGCGCCCGCGCCGTCCGGCACCCCCTCTTTTTAGCTCTCCACGGGGACGGGAACCCCCCCCGCCGTCCGGCTGCCTCGATCGAAGGAGCCAAAGGGTCCGCCGGACGGTCCCCCCCGGGGCCACCTCGCGTGAGTTCGGCTTTTCGGACCGGGAAACCCTCCAAAAGACCCGATCTTCGTTTTTTTCTCGACGGGAGGGAGGACGATCGGCGTGGGCGGGGGAATGGTTTTCACCCCCATCTTTTTTTCTTCCCCCGTCGAGGGGGAAGAAGGGTCCCGGTGCACTCGACCGGGTCCTGGATCAGGCCGGGTTCTCCGGCTTCAT
>CAZEBV010000138.1:0-6129 GCA_964510695.1 uncultured bacterium | reverse complement strand
CGGCCGGAACACCCAGTTCCGTACGAAGATGCTGCCGAATGGATGCCGCGAGAGCCTCCCCGCGAAGCCCATCCTGAAGCCGGCTCGCCGCGAATTTACCCACCCCCATCGGACGACCCAGCGTCCCTGACGCCTCCCCGGCTCCGGTGCGTGAGACCGCATGCAGGGTCCGGTTGAAGGTGGCGGGGGCGACCCCGCCGTCGTGGAGCGCCCGGGCCACCCGTGCGACCTCGAGTGGATCCACACCGGCCTGGCTGATCACCTTGTCCACGGCCACCGGCATCTGGGCCACCTGGCGGAGACGGTCCAGCGCCGGATCCGTGGACGCCCCCTGCCCGGCGGCCGGGGCCGCCAGGACCATCAACAGTCCCACCGCGGATGCCAGCACTTCACGAAACGACACGGCTGATGCCTCCCTGGATGGCTTGAATGGTTCAAAGAATGATTCGCGGCGAGGAAAATGTCAATATGATCGTTCTTTTTTTAAAATATGGTCGAATATCGACAATAAAAAACTTTATTCGTATAATAACTAATATATAATACAGCTATCCGAACATTAAGGGAAACCATAGAAAATCTGGTTCCCCTTCGGCGACCTGCCGTCCCATCGGCCGTTGATTTTCCGCCGCGGTTGGCTCAGGATGTAGAGGGTCTCGCCCTGCGGACCGACGTAAAAGGGACCCGTGGACGACCGGCGGGTGCCCCCTGGCCAGGATCGGACCGAGTAAACCAGGTCGGCTCGCGGGACGCCGGGGCCGATGCAGCGTTCACGAACTCGTCCCGCGAACGGTTAACCTAAATCAACGGGAGACAACCGTTGAAACCCACTCTTAAGACAGTATGCTGCAGCATTTTCCTCGTGCTCGTGGCCCTCGGGCCTCCGTCGGCCCGGGCGACCCCGCCTTCCGAGGGGTCCTCCCCCGAGAAATGGACGGACTGGTACGTCTCCCTCTACGCCGGTGAGTGGGTCGGTGGGAAGGGGTCGACCTCGCTGAGCGGGCTGACCGACTACGAGGCCCTTCAGGACAGCTTTTTACTCACCGCGAACGTGGGTCGACAGATCGGCCACCCTTTCGAGTCCCTTTACGTCGACGCCGAGGGACAGCTCGGGCAGCACTTCGGCGACCAGGACCACCAGGAGGTCGTCGGGGTACTCGTGGCTCGCTGGGAGTCCTTCCCGTGGGACCACGAACTGGACACCAGCCTGTCCGTCGGGGAAGGACTCTCCTGGGCCAGCGAGCTTCCCGCAAAGGAAGGAGAGGGGGACGATAAAACGGCTCAGCTGCTGAACTACGTCCTGTTCGAGGTCGCGGCGTCCCCCGGGGAAAAGAAACGGTGGGAGGGGTTCCTTCGGGTCCATCACCGCTCGGGCGTGTTCGGCATGTTCAGCGACGTCTACGGGGCCTCGAACTTCGTCGGTCTGGGGGTTCGCTACAGGAACTAGGGCGAACCGCGGCCGCTCAGAACGACCAGTTCACGACGGGGAAGAAGCGGTAGGGGGCCGCCAGCGAGACTCCACCGCGGGGTCGACCGCGGAAGTTCGACAGCCCGATCTGAAGGCCCGCCAGCTCGCCCGCGTAATTGAACCCGCCGATCTGGACGCCGCGGAGACTCCCCGCCCGGTTGACGATGCCGATCTGCACGCCGGTCACCGTGTCACCCGTGATGTTCCCCCCCGCCACCTGAAGCCCCGCGAGGTGCTCCCGAGTGTAATTCATCGTGCCCCACTGGAACCCCATCGGGTGGACCCGTCTCGAGTCGTTGTAGAACCCGGACTGCACCCCGAAGAGGGTTCCGTTCAGGGTGTTGAGGGGCGTCAGGAAGGAGGGGACCCCAAGATCCAGGCCGGTCAGGTCGTAATGCTCGCTGTAAAAAACGTTCAAACGAAGACCCCGGATGGACGTCGCGCTGTCGGGGTACTGCACAGGATCGAACACACTGACGGCCAGGTAACCGGTCTCCCCGGCGCCGGCCGGGGCCGGGGCGGCGCACACGAGCAGGACCAGGAACGCGGCGAACAAAAACCGTCGCACACGGAGTCTCCCGTCGGCGGGATTCGGGCGTGACGTCGATGGATGGTTGATTGATGGTAGCAATTCCCTGAGGATCCCACCCGTGCCGCGAAAAGGGACGGAGTGCGCCGGGCCGCCGCTATCGACCCACGAAGTCCGGCGTCTCCCCGTCCAGGAAGGCTCGAAGGCCCCGCCGGAAATCCTCCGTCATCGAGGTTCGGGCGATCACGTCGGTTTCCTCGGCCATCTGGTCGGCCAGACCCCTCTCGTAGCTCCCGGTGAGCAGCTTCTTGGTCCGGCCGAGGGCCCGGGTGGGTCCCGCCGCCAGCTTGCCGGCGAGCTCGGCCAGACGGTCCTCGAAGTCGTCCGGGGAGACGACCTCCGTGGCCAGCCCCCAGTGCACGGCCCGGTCGGGTTCGATCGGCTCGTTGAGCAGGGCGATCTCCTTCGCGCGCCTCAGGCCGACCAGCCGGGGCAAATAAAACGTGGAGCTTCCGTCCCCCGTCAGACCGATCCGACTGTAGCCGTACTCGAGGTGAGCCTCCTCGCTGACCAGAACAAGATCCCCCAGGATGGCCATGCTGAACCCGGCCCCGACGGCCACGCCGTTGACCCCGGTGACCACGGGCTTGGGGGCCTGGTGAAGCTGGAGAACGGCGTCGTGGAAAATCGGGGCCATCCGCCGGATCCCCGCGGCCGTCCGCTCTTCCGTCCCGTCGAACTCCCCCAGGTCGGCCCCCGCCGAGAACACGTCCCCGCTTCCCGTCAGCACGATGCAGCGAACCTCCCGGTCCTCGGAGAGGGTGGCCGCCGCGTGCAGAAGCTCCTCGGTCATCGCAACGTTGAGGGTGTTGTAGGGGGACGTGCTCTCGAGGGTGATGGTGGCCACCGCGTCCTCGACCGACACCCGAAGGTTCTCGTACTCCGCTTCCTCTTGAATCATGCACGAACACCTCCCGTGGAATTCCTCACAGCGACCGTCCTCCGCCACGCCGGTTTCTCGCGCCCGTCCGGGCTCCCGGACGGGCGCTGCCGCCCATCAGGATTAATTTAGACACTTTCCGTTTCGTTTCTTACACTTTCGGCCGTGGAGGATCAATGACATCGACGGGATCCCGTCGCTTCCACCTCGAGCCCCCGACCGCCGGGGAACCCTGCACGAACCGGGAGAGACCGAGCGACCCATGGAGGAATTCCGACGGGTACGGGACACCCAGGAAGCCGTTTTCTTCTACGTCCTGTACCTCTTTCCCTTCCTGCTGGTGCGGCTTCTCATCCTGGGGGGAACCGCCCTGTTCACTCAGGATCCCGTGTACAACGGTTTCCTGATCGGAAACGGGGTGGCCGCCCTGTTCTGTGTCGGAGTGGGTGTCGTTATTTTGAGGGCGAAAGGCCACGTCGGACACCCGGGCTACTGGGGGCTTCTGCTGGCGGGCGCCGTGGGATCCCTGGTCGCGGGTGCCGTCCTGGGGCTGATCCCCGTGGCGTTTTTGACCACCCGAAGGATCCGTGGAAGCGGATACTCGGAGGGCGAGTGGCAGCGTGAAACGGAGGTCCCCCTTGAGGACCGCTGAGGCGTTCCACCCGCCGGCAGGCCGACGGACCCCCGCCGCGTCCAACCCCCCATCCCAGAAGGAAACCGTAGACCAGGTGAAGAACCAGCGTACCGGCGGCGATTTTCGGGGGAAACCCCGTGACGCCGATTCCGAAGGCGCCCCACCCCAGCAGCGGCAGCACGGCCACCTGCATGATCAACCACAGGATCGTCCCCCATAGAAGCCCCCCCTTCCAGCTGCGCCATCCCCCGAACCAAAGCCCGAAGACGCCCCCCGCCGCGGCCCCGTAGGCGAAATGTGCGGCCATGCCCGTCACCATCACGACCGGCCCGGACGGAGCCGCCAGCAGGGCCCCCAGGAACAACTCCGCCAGGGCCTTCGGAATCGGCTCGGGCATCGGGGCCGCGCCCGTGCCCATCCCGGTCAGCATGATCAGCGTCATCACCAGCGTCGCGAGAAGGCCCCACCCCGCACCGCGCGCCGCGTCGTCGCTCAGGAGCACGTCCCGTCCCCTCCGGTTGGTCCGAATTGATCGAGCCAGTCCGACAGCTGTTCGAAGGTCGCTTCGTCGAGCGAGCAGTAGTGGGTCCGTCCCTCCCCGTGCAGCCGAACCAGCCCCGCCCGCCGAAGCTCCTTGAGGTGGTGGGACACCGTCGGCTGGGTCAGCCCCAGCCGGTCGGCCAGTTCGCCCACGCTGCAGCAGCGCTCCGA
Source organism: uncultured bacterium (assembly GCA_964510695.1). Lineage (GTDB taxonomy): Bacteria > T1Sed10-126 > T1Sed10-126 > T1Sed10-126 > CAZEBV01 > CAZEBV01. The sequence goes on along the minus strand of CAZEBV010000138.1, from coordinate 1,847 downwards.
GAGGTCACACGCCCCCGGATCCTCGCAGCGCAGCCGTTTTTCGCGCAGGGCCTCCAGGATCTTCAGTCGAGCCTCGCTGGCGAGGGCCCCGAAGTGCTGCACCGAAATCGTCACGGTTCCCCTCCAATATCGAGACCTTTCTATCTTTCTATATGAGAGGAGAACCCCTTCCCGGTCAGGGGAGAGCCCCACGCTTCACCCGACGGGGCATACTGGCAGGGCCACGGTCCGGGGAAAGAGGGAGAACCAAAGGCACCGGACGGAAAAACCCGGCACGGCGGTGGGTCCCGGCGATGTCCTTCGACCGACCCTTTTCCCACGTACGGAGTTGATCGACGTGTTACGCGAACCGGGCCAACCGCCGGGCACCGGGCACACGGAAGGCCGTCAGAAACGGATGTCGCCGCGGTTTCGAGGATGAGCCGTCGGCCCTGCCACCGTGTCCACGGGGCCGAGCCGCCCCGGTTACTCCTCGCAGCGGTAGCTGATCACACAGGACCAGTTTTTCTCGCCGAAATGTTCGCACTGCTGGTCGGTGATCCGGGGCGTGCCACACTGACAGGTCATGCGCTGTCGGGCATTGTTCATCGCCAGGGCCCGGTTGGCCTCGTTCCCGACGGTGCCCGCCTCACGCACCATGCCGCTCACCGTGCATCCCCCTCCGTTGGGCTCAGGCTCCCCGTCGGAGGTCGTCTCCGGGGTGGCCGCCCCCCCGTAGCAGCCCGCCATCACCACCAGGACACCAGCCAGCAGGAGGATAAACCGAAAACGTCCGGCCTCACGTTTCACGGCGGGTAGACACCTCCCCGCGGAAAGGATCCCCTCGTTCCAGGAGCATTATGACCATCAGGACGACGAAGTGGAACGAACCTCCGGACGGCGGGGAACGCCGTCCGGACACCCCTGTTTAACCTGTTTCATGAAATAGGTTAAACAGCGGGGACCCGTCGGGGCAACGTGGTGGAAAACCCCGGAGCCGGATCGGTTGATCCCGGGGGGAGCGTACGTAAAAAAAGACCGGCGCGGCGAGGACCGCTCCGGCGATTCCCATCGAGCAACTGCCCCTTACTGTACCAAATTTCAGGGGTCCGGTTCAAGGGTTTGCCGTCATCTGTACGTACATAACCGACGAACCCGACGCCGCCGGGTCCTCCTGATCGGGAACAGCCTCCCGTTCATGGGATCCTGCGCCCGCGGCGATAATGGAACAGAACCTGGTGGCCCTGAGATCGCCTACGGGGAGAAACCCCGATGGAGCCCGGTCGTTCCGCCTGTTTCCTGGCTGGCTGCCTGCTGGTTGCCTGTCTGGCGGTCTCCCCCGCGCTCGCCTGGAACGAACGGATTCCGTCCTCGGTCAGCGGGAGCTACGTGTCGTTCAATTACGCCCATAAAACCTCGAACGGCCTCGATGAGCACGGGGATCTCGGGGGCGTTCGAACCCGCCATTCCTGGGGGTTCGGGCCCCGCTGGGTCGGGACGCTGGAAACCTACCTGGTGGGCGGCCGAACGGACAATCAGGGGGTGACCTTCACCGGCCTAATCGACGACACGAGCGCCCACGGCATGGTCAAACTTCAGTGGAACATGGGCTATGCCTTCGACCCCCCGGGCTATTCGATCGTGCCCTACAGCGGCATTGGGGGACGAGGCTGGCGGGACGAGATAGACGGCGCCAACGGGTACGATAAGACCACGATCTGGTCGTACCTGCCGGTGGGTCTATACCTGATCGGCGAGCCCTACCGGGACGATGCCCGGGGCCCGGTCTTCAAACTGGAATATAGCGACCTACTCGACGAGACCTTCCGCCACGACCTCGAAACCCTGGGTCGGGGCAGCGTGGAGAC
>CAZEBV010000137.1:0-6187 GCA_964510695.1 uncultured bacterium | reverse complement strand
ATCCACGAGGGATCCCGGATCGGCGCGGGGTCGGTCGTGGTTCAGTCGGTGCCCGCCAACTCCACGGTGGTGGGGATTCCGGCGCGGGTCGTCAAACGGGAAGGAGAAAAGATCCCCTCGGTGTCCCTCGATCACACCGACCTGCCGGATCCCGTCGTGGAGTCCCTCCATACGCTGCAGGAGCGCATCGAGGAACTGGAACACGAACTGCTTCGCCTGCGGGAGGAGCTGCCCGACCGCGGACAACCGGTCCAGCGGACCGACTGACACGGCTTCCTTCGTGAGATGGAACCTCCCGCGCTGATTCCGGCCGCGGGGCGGGGCACCCGGCTTCGTCCCGTCACCCGCTTCGTTCCCAAACCCCTGCTTCCGGTCGGTGAGCACCCCGTCCTCGAATACGTCGTGCGGGAGGCCCTTCAGGCGGGGTGTCGGCCCGTGGTGGTGATCGTGCCCGCGGACGGGACCAGCCTCGAGCGGTTCCTCGAGGATCGTTTCGGCTCCGAGCCCGTGCGGTCCGTCGAACAGCCCGCACCCCGCGGGCTGGCCGACGCCCTGGTGTGCGGGTACGAGTCGCTGACGTCCTCGCCCGACCGGGTCGCGATGCTGCTGCCCGACAACCTGACGCTCGGTGGATCGGGGACGGCCCCGCTGCTGGACCAGTCCACCTCCGATGAACGGCTGGTTTTCGGGGTCATCGAGGTGGACCGGGCCGAGGCACAATTCTTCGGCAACTCGGGGGGGTTCGACGGGGAGAAGACCCCGGAGGGTACCTTTCGGATTACCGGCCTTCAGTCCAAGGGGGAGGGCACGTTTCGCCGGTCCGGCTCCCGCTGGCCCCGGCCGCGGACCGTCGGCCGCGTCCTGCTGCCCGCCCGGTTCTTCGAGCATGCCCGCCGGCGTTCCCCCGACCCTGAGACCGGGGAGATCGACGACGTGCCGGTGTATCGCGAAATGTTACAATCCCAGTTCGCCCTGGGCGTCCCGCTGGAGGCCGACCTTTACGACATGGGGGAACCGGAACGCTACCTTCGGCTGTGCGCGCGGGTGCACGAGATCCGTTCGGGCACGGACGATTCCGTGGCCCCGGACGAGCGACGAGCTGGCGACCCCCACGATTTCCCCGGAGGATAACCCGTGATCGATTTTGATTACAACGCCACGACTCCCCTGAAACCCTCCGTCCGGGAGGCCATGCTTCCGTTTCTGGGGGAGAACTACGGGAACCCCTCCTCGGTGCATCGCATCGGACAGCGGGCCCGGGCCGCCGTCGAAAACGCCCGCGAGGACCTCGGGGACGCCCTGGGCGTCGCCCCGGAGGCCGTGGTGGTGACCGCCTCCGGCAGCGAGGCGAACAGCCTGGCGCTTCGGGGGGCTATTCGACCGCCCTACCGTGACCGCCGCATTCTGAGCACGCCGGTGGAGCATTCGTCCGTCCGGGATACCCTTCGGTGGTTCGAGGACCAGGGGGCCTCGGTCGAACGGGCGCCGGTGGACCGACGGGGACAAATCGACCCGGATTGGTTCCGCGAGCGGCTCGATGGATCCGTGGACCTCGTGACGACGATGTTCGTCAACAACGAAACCGGCGTGGTCTTTCCCGTGGAGAAGATCGGCCGATTCTGCCGGGAGGTCGGGGTGCGCTGCCACGTGGATGCCGTCCAGGCCTTCGGGAAACGACCGCTGGACGCGGGGTCTCTTCCCGTCGACACGCTGAGCGTCAGTGCCCACAAGATCGGCGGTCCCAAGGGGGCCGCCGCGCTGGTGGCTCCTCCGAACCTTCCCCTGGAGCCGCTCGTTTTCGGCGGACATCAGGAGCGTGAACGACGGGGCGGCACCGAGAACGTGGCCGCCACGGTGGGTTTCGCCGCCGCCGCGCGCGACCTCGACCTCGAGGCGATGGAACGCACCCGTTCGTGCCGTGACACCCTCGAACGTCGGCTGGTGGAACGGATTTCCGATCTGGTCGTGGTCGGCGAACAGGTCCGGCGGGTCCCCAACACGGTGGGTCTGCTGGTGCCCGGGGTCAAAGGGGAGGAGCTGGTGATGCGTCTCGACCTGGCCGGGGTGGCCGCCGCCACCGGGGCCGCCTGCACGTCGGGGAGTCCCCGACCCAGCCACGTGCTGAAGGCCATCCCCCTGCCGGACGAGCTGGGCCCCGAGAATTTCCTGCGCCTCTCGATGCCCCCGGAACCCTCCCCCGAGACCCTGGACGACGTGGTGGAGGCGACCGTGTCCTGCGTGGAGGAGCTTCGCTCCTCGCCGGTGACGGACGCACGCGACGGGGATCCCCTCGAGTCGGGCTACATCCCCTCGGCGGCGGGGGGGGAGTAGGATGGCCACCGTGGGCATCGGCATGAGCGGCGGGCTGGATTCGGCCGTGGCCTGCCATCGCCTGGTGAATCACGCGGACGTGGACCTCTTCGGTTTCACCATGCGCATCGGGGATCTGGAGGCCCAGCACGACCGGACCTGCTGCAGCATCGAAGACCTGATGGACGCCAAGAAGATGTGTGACGAATACGGGATTCCCCACTACACCATCGACGTGGAGGACATCTTTCGGCAGAACGTGGTGGATCCGTTCGTGGACACCTACCTGAAGGGACGCACGCCCAACCCCTGCGTGTGGTGCAACCGGACCGTGAAGTTCGGGTACCTGCTCGAGAAGGTTCGCAAACTGGGCGGCGACTTCCTCGCCATGGGGCACTACGCCCGGATCGACCGACCCGGCGGACGCTCCCGGATCCTCCGCGGGCGGGACGCCGAGAAGGACCAGTCCTACTACATGGCGTTCGTGGACCCGGACGTCCTCGACGACGTCTGGTTTCCGATCGGCCACTTCACCAAGGAGCAGGTGCGGGATTACGCCCGCGAACACGGGGTCCGGGTGGCCGACAAGCCGGAGAGCCAGTCGATCTGTTTCGTCCCCGACATGGACTACAAGAAGTTCATCCGCGATCGGACGGACCACGAACCCGAGCCGGGCCCCATCCGCAACATCGAGGGGGAGGTCGTCGGGGAGCACTCCGGCATCGTGAACTACACCGTCGGGCAGCGGCGGGGACTGGGGATCGCCCACCGGAATCCCCTCTACGTGCTGGAGATCGACCCGGAGGAGAACGCCCTGGTGGTGGGGGAGAAGGATCGCCTCATGCAGCATGAGTTCGAGGTGGGTCCGGTGAACTGGCTGGCCGACCCCGTTCGCCGGTGTGACGTTCAGATTCGCTACAACGGGGATCCGCTTCCCTGTGAACTGAAGGAGCACGAGGACGGGGCGCGCGTTTCGCTCGAGGAGCCGGCCCGGGCGATTGCCCCCGGCCAGATCGCCGTGCTCTACGAGGGGGATCGTCTCCTGGGAGGGTCGGTCATCACCGAGGCTCCGATGCCCTTCGAGGCCAACCCCGACCTCGAAGCTCGAATTCGCCCGCGGACCCCCGCCGCCCCATGATGGATTTACCCTCCCCTGCGGAGGTCACCGCCGAGGCGGGACGCGCCCGGGAGGACTGGCTGGAGGGCTGCAGCGAGTCGGAGCTGCTCGTCCTGGGTGGGGGACTGGCCGCGGTCACGGCCGGGCTGGTGGTCCAGGAAGCCGGGCGGTCGGTCGTCCTGGTGGAAACCGCGAGGACCCCGCGCGATCGCTTCTTCTCATCGGACGATCCCCTGATGATCCTCTCCCCCACCGACGAGGTCCTGGAGGAACTCGGTGTGGACGTCGACGGGACCCCTCCCGTCTGGCGCAACCCGGTTTCCATCGAGACGGCCCTCCTGAATCGTTTCCTGGAGGCCGGCGGGTCGCTGGTTCGACGGGCCGTGGTGGACGGACGTCCGGGCCCCCGAGGACGGATCTTCGAGGCGCGGATCAACCTGGGGGCAAACCGGCGGGTGTTCGAGGCCGACGACCTGATGCTCACGACGCCTCACCTCGATCCGGAACCCGCGGGAGAACCCTTCGAACACGTCCTTCACGAGATGGTGCTCGCCACGCGGCGCCGGGATGACGGGATGGTCCAGGCGGGGTATCAGGCGCTCGGGGATCGGCGGGTCTCCCCCGGTGTTCCCGCGGCGAACGGTCTCGTCCTGTCCGGCCGCAAGGCGGCCGAACTGGTTCTGGAATCCTGAGTCCGAACCACCGTTTGTTTATCTGCCGTCCGGGCTGACCTATACTCTACTTCTTTTGAGCGGCTGCAGTTCAAACCCCTGAGGACCCGGGATGATTGACGGTGCCCTCGCCCTACGACTCCATCGGGGACGGGATCGGCGACACGCGGCTGGTCCGACTCGGGAAACTCGACGGGGATCTCGACGGAAAGCTGTACGGGAAACTGGAATCGCTCAACCCGGGGGGGAGCGTCAAGGACCGCATCGCCCTCAACATGGTCCGTTCGGCCGAGGAGGCGGGGGAACTCGAACCGGGGATGACCCTGGTCGAGCCCACCAGCGGCAACACCGGGATCGGCCTGGCCCTGATCGGGGCGGTGCTGGATTACGACGTCATCGTGACCCTCCCCGAGGGCTCGGGACGGGAGCGGGAGGCCCTCCTGGAGAGCTACGGGGCTCAGGTTCACACCACCCCGCTCGAGGAGGGGATGCGGGGAGCCATCGACCTGGCCGAACGCATGCTTTCGGATCGGGACGATCTGTATATGCTGGGGCAGTTCGACAACCCGGCCAACCCCGCCATGCATCGTGAAACGACCGGGCCCGAGATCTGGCGGGACCTTGACGGGGAACTCGACGCGTTCGTGACGGGGGTGGGGACCGGGGGCACCATCACCGGCGTGGGGCAATACCTCAAGGACCAGGACGCCTCGGTCGACGTCGTGGCGCTGGAGCCGGCCAGTTCGCCCGTCATCTCCGGCGGGACCCCGGGCCAGCACATTCTTCAGGGACTCGGCGCCGGGTTCATTCCGGACGTTCTGGACGTGGATTTACTGGACGACGTTCGCACCGTGAAGGACCCGCAGGCCCTGTCGATGAAGAACGAGCTGGGACGGCGTGAAGGCCTGCTCGTCGGCATCTCCGCGGGGGCGAACGTCCACGGGGCCCTCGACTACCTTCGGGATCACCCGGGATCCGTGGTCGTGACGACGCTCTGCGACACGGGGGAGCGCTACCTGAGCGGAGACTTCTGAGACGCCCGGCTCCGGCTTCACCCGGCCGCCGGGTGAGTTCATCCCCGGACCGCGTTCGCGCAGTGGGAGGCACGAACCATGCTGAGGGTGCGGGAGGACGTGCGGGACGAAATCCTCGAACACGCCCGGGAGGAACGTCCCCTGGAGGCCTGCGGGGTGCTGCTTGGCCGGGATGAACTCGTCGACGAGTATTACCCCATGGACAACCTGGATCAGAGCGAGGTTCATTTTCAGTTCGACGCCGAACAGCAGCTGAAGGCCCAGCAGCACGCCCGGTCACGCGACCGGGACGTCCTCGGTGTGTTCCACAGCCACCCCGACCCCGCCTCGGAGGCCTACCCGTCCGTCGAGGACCAGCGTCACGGCTGGGAGGGGTACGTGTATTTCATCCTGAACTTTCAGCCGGACGAGTACGTCCTTCGGGCCTTCGAGTTCCAGGGGCCCTACGGGGAGACCAAACAGGTGAACGAACGGGAGTACGAGGTGGTGGCCGATGGGTGAGGAGGCGGAGTTTCCCCGGCGGCGCCTCCGGCGTCAACGCTACCGCGAAGCGACCCGCCGACTGGTGCGGGAAACCCACCTTCGGCCGGACGATCTGGTCCAGCCCCTCTTCGTGAAGGCGGGACTGGACGAACCCCGACCGATCCCGTCCATGCCCCGTCAGCATCAGCATACGCTCGACAGCCTGTGTGAGGCTGCGCGGGCCTGTGAGGAGCGGGGCCTGCCCGGGGTCATCCTCTTCGGCGTTCCGGCCGAGAAGGACGCCGTCGGCAGCTCGGCTTCCGACGAGGACGGGATCGTTCAGCGGGCGCTGCGGCGGCTGAACGACGCGGTCGAGGATATGCTGCTGATCGCCGACGTCTGCCTGTGTGAATACACCGACCACGGTCACTGCGGCGTGGTGGAGGAGGGACGGGTGGTGAACGACCCGTCCCTCGAACGACTGACCCGAACGGCCGTCTCCCTGGCGCAGGCCGGGGCGGACGTGGTGGCCCCCTCCGACATGATGGACGGACGGGTGGGGGCGATTCGTCGGGCCCTGGACGGCGCGGGGC
>CAZEBV010000136.1:0-6256 GCA_964510695.1 uncultured bacterium | reverse complement strand
TGCACCCCCCACAGCCCCCCGCGGGGCGACACGTTATCGCCACCGTCAGGGTGTAGGGAACCCCCTCGGGCGGTGCGTCCTCGACGGGTTCCACCCGGAGGTAATAGGGCCCGGCCGCCGCCCGTCTGATCCGGACCGCCCCCGTGTCCGATTCACCGTTCGCGGACGACACGAGCCGGCGCGTCGAATCATGCAGGCTCAGCACGGGCGCCGGGGACTCCTCCGGTGTCAACACCTGCGCCCGCAGCGTATCGTCTCCGTCGACCCGGACGACGTAGACGTCCTCGTCCCGGGCCTGAAGGTCCCGATAGGTCCCGTCGACCAGGCCCACCGCCGAATCGAAACCGTTGTTGGGCTCGAGCCGGTCGTCGGGGAGCTCGGACTCCAGCCGCTGCACCAGCCAGTCGAGGTTATGGTTCATCCCCCACGACGCCCGGGTCCTCTGCCAGCTCGCGTCGAGGCCGGTCCACAGACACTCCATCAGCTCGCCGCGGTTCATGTAGCAGTGATCGGCCCGTCCGTCCGCCAGTCGGGCGCCCGGCGCGAGGGCCCAGCCGCTGCCGTTGGGCCGCACGCACTCCACGGCGGTGTCCCCGCAGGCCAGGCCGGTCAGCGCCTCCAGCTGGCGGCGGACGCGGTCCGGGCGGGCGCCCAGAAAGTCGTCCGCCTCCCCGGTCACGGCCCGCAGACGGTCAGAGGGCAGGCTGCGGTTCTCCGCGGTCACGCAGGCATCCAGGTCGTAGACCGTGTAGTTCACGCCGGCCCCGAGCCCGTAGACGGCCCGCACTCGTGTGTCGTAGTCGTGGGCCAGAACCGACAGGACCGAGCCCTGGCTGAAGCCGGCGGCGACCACGCCCTTGTCGCAGTCGGCGCTGGGCCGATCGCACAGAACCTCGAGGGCGCTGCCGGAGCGGGACCCCTCGAAGGCACACCGGGCCCGGCCCTCGAGGGTCGGACACTCTCCGAAGGTCTCGTTGGGGTAGTCCAGCCGGGCGGCCACGAAACCCCGCCGGGCCATCGCCTCCACGGCGGCCACCGAGGCCGGGGTCCGGAAGAACTCCACGGTCCCGCGGAGGTAGACGAAAACGGGGTAGGATCCGGTGTCCGAGGGGGCGAGCCCCTCGATGTCATAGGCCGTACCGCAGGCTCCGCCGTTCAACTGAAGGGGCGTAAGATTCTCGTAGGTCGCCTCAAACGACGTGGGCCCGGCGGCCCGGCCCACCGCGGGTCCCGACACCGCGGCGGCCGCGAGAAGGAAAAGAACGACCCACTCGAGCGTCGTGGGCCGCCCGTCGGCCCCGTTCACGCCGCGGGGCCGAAGAGACGGTAGTAGGCGCGGGTCACCCGGCGCCCGACGACCGTCCGCAGGAACCCGTCCCGAAGCCTCCGAAGTCGACCCAGCAGGGCGAACGAAGCCCCCGTCCGTTCGATCAGACAGCCCCCGCCCCCGCCTCCTCCGCCCGAGCCGCCGACGGCGTTCGTGGAGCTGAGGGTCAACGTGTAAGGGTTCGTGTCAGTGGACGGGGATTCGACCCGGACGTAGTAGGTCCCGGCGGCCGCGTCGGTCTCCGCGACCGTCTCGCTGTCGGCCGCGGTGCGGGAGGCATCCACCTCGACCCGGCCGGGGTCGTGAAGCGAAAGATCCAGGTCGTTCGGGGCGCTGGCGAAACGGATCGCGGCCGTCATGGTGTCCCCCTGGCGAAGGGTCAGGGCGTAAACGTCGTCGTTTCGGGCCCGCAGGTAGTCGTAGGTTCCGTCCGTCAGGCCCGTCGCCGAATCAAAGTCGTCGTTGGGCTCGAGCCGGTCGTCGTGCAGGCCCCGCTCGAGGGTCTGAACCAGCCAGTCGAGGTTCTGGTCCAGGGCCCAGGAGTCGCTTCCGTTCGCCCAGCGGGGATCCAGGGAATTAAAGCAGCCCACGTCGTTCATGTAGCAGTGATCGGCCGGGCCGTCGGCGACCTCCCCGTTCAGCACGATGTCCCACCCGCTGCGGTCGGGGCGGAAGCACGACACGGAATCACTGCCGCAGAACAGCCCCGTGAGTTCCTCGAGCTGAGCCCGAACGGAGGCTGAATCCCCACCCATAAACCCGTCCTCCTCCCCGTTGACGGCACGCAGCCGGGTGGACGGCAGGCTTCGGTTCCCGTCGGCCACACAGGAGCGCAAATCATAATTGGCGTATTGAACCCCGGCGCCCATCCCGTAAACCGAACGCACGCGGGTGTCGAAATCGTGGGCCAGCACCGAAAGGATCGACCCCTGGCTGAAGCCGGCGACGACGAGGCCTTTGTCGCAGTCGGCCTCCGGGCGTTCACAGATCGCCGAGACGGCGCTGCCCGAGCGGCCCCGGTCGAAGGCACACTCCGAACGCCGCGAGAGGGTGGGGCATTCCCCGAAGCTGCCGTTGGGGTAGTCCATGTTCACCGCCAGGAACCCCCGGCGGGCCATCCGCTCGACGGCCGCCTGGGCGGCCGGGGTGGGGAACGACTCCAAGGTCCCCATCAGGTAAACGAAAACCGGGTAGCGTCCGTTCCCGGAGGGGGCGCGGCCCCGAATGGCATAGTCCGTCCCGCAGGGATCGTCCGACTCGGTGTCGGTCGAGGAGAGGTTCCGGTACTGCGTCTCGACGGAGACGGGATCGGCGGCCCGAACGGTGGAACCCGTCAGGGCCACCCCCAGGACCAGAACGACTCCCAGCGTCCAACGGACCCTTCGATAAACGGTTTCCGACACCATCGTGGACGGCCTCCCGCCGAAAGGATCATCCCGTTCCGCCGCCCCTAACCCTATCGGATATGCGCCTCACCGCACGGGGAACCAGGGTGTTAAGATAGACCCTGAAACGATCCGTGTCGTTCATCGAGGAGGTTTTATGGTTGAATCGGCTTCGTTCCGTCTGCGAAACGTACGCCGACCTGGCCCTCGAGGGAATTCCCGATGACGTGATCCACCTCGCCGGGCTGCAGGTCGCCAACATGCTGGCCGCCGGGATGGCGGGCCACGACCACGGGATCGGGGAGGCCACCCGGGGCCACCGCCGGAACAACGACGGCCCCTTCTTCGCCTTCGGATCCGGTGTCTCGGATCCCTCCACGGCCTGCTTCGTGAACGCCGCTGCCAGCATGAGCCATGACTTCGACGACTACCTCTACATGGGACACACCGGTCACAGCGCCGTGTTCGGGGCCCTGGCGGCCTGCCAGGACACCGGGCGGTCCCTCGAAACCCTCCTCAAGGCCGTGATCGCGGCCAACGAAATCGAGGGCCGCCTGGGGGGCTCCACGGCCCTGGGGCCGCACAACGGACAGATGTGGGCCTTCATCCACCGGGCCGGCACCGCCGCGGCGGCGGCCGTCGCCCGGGACCTCAACCCGGAGGCCTTCTGCCAGGCGGTGGCGCTGAGCCTCTACGCGCCACCCCACCCCGACCTGGCCGGCTTCATGGGCGGGGACGCCAAATACCTCACCGCCGCCACGCCGGCCGCGGAAGGGTTGAGGCTGGCCGAGCTGGCCGAGGACGGGATGCGGGGCAACCCGAACGTCTACGAGGCCGAGGACGGGTTTTTGGACAACTACGCCTACCTGCCGCTGCCCGAGGTCATGGACGGGGCGGGCGAGACCTGGGTCACCCGCAGCCTGGCCTTCAAACCGAACCCGGGCTGCGCCTACCTGCAGGCCCCGATCGACCTGATGACCGACCTCCTCGCCGAGGAGGGTTTCGGCACCGAGGACGTCGACTCCATCACGGTGGACGTCTCCCTGCTGACCCTGCTGATGGAGCAGCATTCCAAACCTCATCAGTCCAACGGGCGGCTGGCCCCGGTGACCGTGACCTTCTCGGTGCCGCTTTCGCTGGCCATCGTCCTCCGGGAGGGCGAACTGTCCCCGTCCCACCTGAACGACGACTACCTGCGGAAGCACCGGGGGGATCTGCGTGAACTCGGGGAGCACGTCACGCTTCGGCACAGCTGGGAGCGCACCGCCAGCACCCTCGAGGGGATCAACGGGGGCATCGACCTGAACCCGCTGCTGGCCGAGAAGGGCTGGACCCGGACGCTGGGGGCGCTTCGGCGGATGAACGACGAACACGAGGGACCCTCCACGGTCCGGGAGGGCCTTCGGCTGGTGACCTCGGGCAACGTGGGGCGGCTTCGAGGGGCCCTCAGGTCCCCCCTCGACTGGGACGAATTCGACTTCTCGCAGGCACGGATGGACGGGGTAAAGTTTCACTTTGGCTGCGAGCTTACGGTGACCCTTTCGGACGGCCGCGAGTTTCGCCGCAGCAGCCTCGCCCACCCGGGCGCCGGCCACGACAGCCGCCGGGAACAGGAACGGCTCGTGGAACGGAAACTGAACCGGGCCGGCGGGGACTACTTCCCGGACGAGGGGCACACGGACCCCCTCATGGACCTTCTGCGGACGCCCGAGGACGAGCACACCCGGGACCTGCTGGAGCTTCTTCGCACCTGAACGGTTCCCCATAACCCCCCCGAACCGTCCGCACCTCACCTAGCGGATATTCTTCATGATCCTCCGCAGGGTCTTCCTGCCGGGGGCCCCGCTGATGATGTGCACCCGCTCGTCGGTGCGAAAGACCAGCGAGGGCGTTCCGGAGGCCCGGGCGTTGGCCTTCATAAGGTCGGTGTTGGCTTTGATGGCCCGCCTGAGCCGATCGTCGTTCGTGAGGGGCGACCGATCGCCCCGGAAGTGGGCCTTGAGTTCACCGATGCCCCGCTTCAGCTGAGTCTGTGCCTGAGGGTTGGAGCTGCTGCCGAGAATCGCCACGGGGACCCAGCTGACCGACACCCCCGCCTCGCGAACCGCGTCCTCCACGTCCATCAACCGGTGGAAGAAGGTCCCGCAGACGGGACACTGAGGATCGTACAGGACATACAGCGTCCGGCCGCCACCAAACTGATGGATCCGGGAGGCGGACCCCAGTCGGTTATAAAGCTCCCCGGCCGACAGATCATCGGCCGACAGGGGCGTGACCGACCCGGCCAGCAGAAAAACCAGCGTCAGTCCGACCCCGAGGCCCACCCGGAGCAACCCGGACGGATCGGGCACGAACCGTCGAGCTCGACGCCGCCTCATGCACACCACCACCCTGTGGGAGATCGAGATTGTTTCGGGCGCGGACGGTTGTGGGAAGATCGGAACGTCACTGGAAGGGATCGTGCGGTCGAGAGGTCGCGGCCCCTCGTCGGATCATTACAATCAGTATACGAACGGTCCCGCCGATGACAATCCCCCGGAGGGTCCTCGATGAGCATCCACGCCGGCACCTGCGGCTGCGGCCACTACAACGCCCAGGACGGCTGGAAGGAACGCTTCGAGACCAAACGGCAGGCTTTCACGCACGATTTCGACCTGCTGGAGGTCAACCGGACCTTCTACGAGCTGCCCCGAACCGCCACCTGTGAGACGTGGCGGCGCCGGGCGGCCCAGGGGTTCATTTTCACCCTGAAGGCCTGGCAGGCCCTGACCCACCCGCTGAGCAGCCCGACCTGGCGAGGCCACGACGACGGACTCACCGAGATCCAGCGGGAGGGGTTTGGTTACCTGCGGCCCCACGAGGCCGTCATCGACGCGTGGAACCGAACCCTCGAGCGGGCCCGGGCGCTGGAGGCACCGGTGGTGCTGGTCCAGTGTCCACCCAGCTTCGACCCCGACCAGGAACACGAGGAGAACCTCCGCCGGCTGATGTCGGGGGTCGACCGGGACGGGGTGAGAATCGCGTGGGAACCCCGCGGGAACTGGCACGAGCCACCCGATCGGGTGGCCCGGCTGTGCGACGAACTGGACCTGGTGCACACGGTGGATCCGATGCGCCGGGACCCCACCCACCTGAACGAGGCAGCCTACCTCCGGCTGCACGGCTTGAACGAGGACCCCTACGACTACGATTACGACTACACCGTGGACGAACTGGAGACACTGGCCGACAAACTCGAGGACCTGAACGAACGCTGCGAGGACGTCTACTGCCTGTTCAACAACGTCGATAAGTTCGCCAACGTCCGAACGCTCGAGTCCCTGCTCGAGTCAACCTGACGCCGCGGAACCCCCTATTTAACCTGTTTCATGAAACAGGTAAGATGGCCTCGAAGGGGTGATCGCGTGCAGGAGGTCGACCATCGGCTCGTCGAGCTTTTCGAGGTTCTGCGCAACCCCCTCCGCTACCGCATTCTCCTTCTCCTCCGGGACGAGCCGCGATCGGTGGGCGCGCTGGCCGACCGTCTTGATCGGCCCCTCAACGT
>CAZEBV010000135.1:0-6388 GCA_964510695.1 uncultured bacterium | reverse complement strand
TTTCATGAAACAGGTTAAATAGTCAGGGGAAACCGGGTCGGGCCCGTTCAACCGAGGGTAAGGCCTCCCAGCGGAGGGTGCCCTTAGCCCAGTCGACCTCCAGGTAGGTGGGGGGATGATCCGTCGCCAGGGGCTGGCTGGCCGAGCCGGGGTTCAGGAAATGCCGCCGCCGCGGGTCGAACTCGTGCGTGACCCCCGGCCGGACGGGCCGCTCGGTGAGATCCTCCGCCCGGGACCCGCCGAACCACATCGGGCGGTGGGTATGGGCGGAGAAAAGAACCGGCGCGTCGACCGCCGAGAGAACGTCGGCGATCGCCGGGCGGTCGAACAAATACCCCCGCGGATCCGCGGGGGCGGCGTGGCAGGCCGTCCAGCCGGACGCCCGATGCACCCGGGGCCAGTCCCCAAGCCGATCGAGCGTCTCCCCGGCGAGGGGCCCGTGGGTCACGGACGCACCGCCGCTCGACAGCGCCCGTTCCTCGTGGTTCCCCCGCACGCAGACGGTCCGATCACGGCGGCTCAAACGACGCACGCAGGCCTCGTGACGGCCCGCCCGACCCAGCACGTCCCCCAGACACAGCACGGGACGCGTGGCGGACGTCCCGGCCAGGATCGCCTCCAGCGCCTCGAGGTTCCCGTGCAGGTCGGCCAGCACGATCACGAGTTTCGCCTCCTCGTGGCCGCTAGACGAGGCCCGGGTAGGTCACCCGGTCCCCGTCCACCCGGGCGAAGTCCGTCAGGGTATGCTCCCGAACGGTGTCCCGGTCGATGAGGTGAACCACGGGGATGCCGCGGACGACGAGCCGATCGCTGATGATGCGCCGGTGGCAGCGCTCGGGGTCCTTCTCGGCGCACATGATCCCGACACCCCCGGCGGGTTCCCGGGCGTCGAGGCGCTCGAACGCGTCCACGATTTCCTCGAAGGCCGCCCGGAAACCGTCGGTGGCCGCGTGGTCGGCGTACCCCTGAAACCCCTCGGACTGCCAGGCGGTGTTGGGGCTGTCCGATCGGGGCGAGCGGAAGCCCCCCAGCGCCTCCCGGTGCCGGTAGTCGACGCCGTGGTCGGCCAGGGCCTCCTCCAGGTTGCCCTCGTTGAACTGCGGATGACGCCGGCTGGAAGGATGGCGGCGCACGTCGAACAGCGTCCGCACCGCCGCGTCCTCCAGCAGGGCCAGAAAATCCTCCCGGGAACGGTTCGAATGCCCCAGGGTGGCGGCGGCCGGGGCCGGGATTGGCGGGTCATCCACGGGGGACTTTTCGGGCGGCGCCGTCATCCAGGGTCAACACCCGGATGACGGTCTATTCGCGCCACGGGTAATCGTCCCACGGGTAGTCGCCGCAGGGGGCCTCCTCGCGGTAGGCCCGGCGGCCGAAACCCGCGCTCAGGGTGGCCATCCCCCGATAGACCACGCAGCGCTGACGGTCGGTCTCCAGGCGGGAATCCCCGGAGACCCGCTCGATGAGTTCTTCGGGTTCGTAGGTCCGCGATTCCATACGAAGGCCGCCGTCCTCCTCGGTGTCGAGCCGAAGGTATTTCGGGGCCCCGGGATCGGAGGGATCCCACGGCCGCCAACGGGCGGCGTCCTCCCGGCCGCCCGTGCCGGGTTCCCCGGTGGCGGCGAACTCCGCCCAGTAGGCGCGCATCTTCGCCGACAGCGCCTCCCGGCCGGGCCGATTCCCCTCGGTGAAGAGGTTGTCGTCCTGGGAGCTTCCGAAGTGGAAGTGCCCGAAGACGAAGGGGATCTCGAAACCGTGGGCCGCGCCCAGCATGCGGGAAAGATCCGACCCCATGACGGTGGGTTCCTCGTCCCAGTCGAAGCGGTAAGCGTAGACCGACGGTCCCTGGGCCGCCCGCAGCACCCGGGCGGGTTCGTCCACGCCCGCGCCCTTCCAGAGGTTGCTCATGTACTCGGCGAGCACCTCGTAAAGCTCGGGCTCCCGCAGGCGCGGGAACAGCCAGAAACGATGGTAAACCCAGCGTGAATCCCCGAACAAAAACAGTTTGGCCTCGTCCCGGTTGGAACCGACCATCACCGGCACCTGATTGTAGCTGTCGGGCCGCGCGAAGACCTCGAGGGGGTCCTCCTCGGGCAGCACGTGGCCGTCCGCGAACACCTGGGGCACCTCGATCATCGGCCCCAGTCCCCCCGGCTCGTAGGCCTCCAGCAGTTCGGGCGGGGACTGGTCCCGAAGGTACTCCCGGACGGCCGTGTCGCCCATCTCCTGGAGGCGATCCCGGGCCTCCGCCGCGTCCTCGGCCCGATCATCCGCCCGAAGCAGACGCACGAGGACCTCGCGGGAGCTGTTCTCGGCCCCGCCCCCGTCCCGGGGAGCCTCCGCCCGATCGGGGTCGGTGGTGCGCAGGGCACCACTCTGCACGATCGCCCGGTCGAAAAGCCCCTCGGCCCGTGGGGAGAGCATGAGGCTGTAGACGTTGCGGCCGCCCGCGGACTCCCCGAAGATCGTGACGTTTTCGGGGTCGCCCCCGAAGGCCGCCGCGTTGGTCCGAACCCACTCGAGGGCCCGCACCATGTCCAGCAGGGCGAAGTTGCCGGAGGCCTCGGCTCGATCCGTGGAGGGACCGCGAAGGGCCGGATGGCGAAACCAGCCCAGCGGGCCCAGCCGGTACTGGATCATCACCACGATCACGTCCTGCTCGGAGGCCAGCTTACTTCCGTCGTAGAGGCCCGTGTGGCCGATGACGTTCCCGCCCCCGTGGATCCAGACCATCACCGGCAGCCGATCCGGTCCCTCGGGGATTTCCTCCGGCTCGAAGGACGGCGCGTAGACGTCCAGGTAAAGGCAGTCCTCGCCGCCGGTCGGTGTCCCCTCCTCCACGGAGGTGACGCCGCCGAACCGGCTGCCCAGCTGAGGACAGGGGGTCCCGCGGGTGAGGGCCAGCCACGTGTCCCCCCGGGCGGCGGGGGGGCGAGGTGCCCGCCAGCGGCGCTCCCCGACCGGGGGCCGGGCGTAGGGGATGCCCCGCCAGACGTGGCCCCCGTAGCGTCCGTCGGTGCCCACGACCGTCCCGGCGGCGAGTTCCCGGCGGGTGTCGGGTTCCGGGGTGGTCTCTTCACGGGTGGGCTCACTGCAGCCAACCAGAAGCAGCACCGTCAGCAGACAACTCACCCCGAGCCACCCGAATCGTCCGGACGCGGGCGAGACTCGATCAAACACGGTTTGTTCCTCCATTGGCCCGATATCGGTCCAACCCCGGCGAACCCTCCGGCAGCGTTCGCCGCCGCCGGGGAATCCGGGTCAATCCCCCTTACGTGCTCGAGGGAACGAATGTCCCGGCGCGGCTTCGTTACAATATATCTATCATGGTCAGTGGATGTCCCGTCGACCCCCACATCCTCGCGAGGTGATCCGGTGATGCGCAGGCTCGGTCCCGTGCTGCTGGTGGCCGCGCTGACGATCGCAACCGTTCCCGTCCAGGCTCAGCCGCCCCTCGAAGAAACCAAACCGTTCGGGGTCGCCCTCTTCCACCCGATTCAATACCCCGAGCGCGGAACCTCGGTCGAGGGAATCCGGCTCAACGCGTTCTACGCCGTGAACCAGGACCTGACCGGAGTGGACCTCGGGCTCATCGTGCCCGTCAACGTCGTGGAGGGGAACTTCCAGGGCGTGCAGCTCGGGGCGGTCAACCTGAACCGCCGCCGCTCGAAGGGGCTTCAGATCGGCCTCGTCAACCGGGCCCGTACCGTTCGGGGGGTGCAGTTCGGGGCCGTCAACATGGCCCGTACCCTGGATGGGCTTCAGATCGGCCTGGTGAACCTCAAGAGTCGGACGCGCAAACCCTTCCCGGCGGCCATTCCCTCGCCCGTGGTGCCCCTCGTGAACTGGTCCTTCTAGCCTAAGGCGCCCTCCGGGCCCCGTTCCCCGGGATCCTCCCGGCCGGCCAACCTCAGCCCCGTTCGAACACCCGCTTCATCTCGTCGTCGGTGAGGGTGAAATCGAAAAGCTTGATGTTCTCCCGCAGATGGTCGGGGCTCTGTGACCTGGGGATCGCGGCCACGTTGGGCTGCTGGATCAGCCACCGAAGCGCCACCTGGGCGGGGGTTTTCCCGCGGCGCTCGGCGATATCCCTCAGCGTGTCGTCCTCGAGGATCCGACCGCGGGCCAGGGGTGTGTAGGCGGTCAGCATCTGGTCGTTTTCGACGCAGAAGGCCAGCATCTTGTCCTGGGCGTGGAAGGGATGGTATTTCACCTGGTTGGTGAGCACCGGCGTCCGGGAGGCCCGCATGGCCGTGCGGCACTGGTCGACCGAGAAGTTGCTCACCCCGATGTGATCCACCAGACCCTCGTCCTGCAGCTCGTTCATGGCCCCGATGGTCTCGGGAATCGGCACGCTGCGGCTGGGGGCGTGGATCAGAAGCAGGTCGACAAACGCCATGTCCAGTCGATCCAGGCTGGCCTCGAAGGACTTTCGGACGTCCCCGGGGGCCAGGTTCCTCCGCAGCAGTTTGGTGACCACGAAGAACGCCTCGCGGGGCACCGCCGAGGCGTCGATCGCGGCCCCGACCGCCGCCTCGTTGTCGTACATCTGGGCGGTGTCGACGTGGCGATACCCCAGCTCGAAAGCCTCCCGGCAGGCCCGCCGGCAGACCTCCCCCTTCATGGTGTAGGTCCCCAGCCCCAGGGCCGGCACCGAAACTCCCTGAACCGATACGTGCTGCACGTTGGATCCCTCCCGGTCTCGCCCGAAGATCCTCGGGTCGATGGACCCCTCAGCCCCGAAGCAGCGATTCCGTGAAGGCCTCAAGGAACGCGCCGGGCGGGGCGATGCGCGAGTCCACCCGTCCGTCCAGGTCGTCGTTGTTCAAATAATCGGTCCAATCGTAGGTTAAAAACCAATCGAACCCGTGGTGAACGGCACACCCCAGAACGGCGGCGTCGGCGTCGAACGAAAGGGCGGGACGAAGCGCGTCCACCACGGCCTCGGGGGCATCCTCCAGCACCTCGACCCCGGCGCGGTCCAGCAGGACGGCCGCGTCGGCCAGCGCCTCGGGTGCTGCCTCGCGCACCACCGCCTCGACGTCCTGGACGACCCGGGAGCTGACCCCGATCCGAAGCACCCCCGCGTCCCCGAGCCGCAGGATCTGACGCACGGCGCCGGTCTCCGACCAGATGCCCACGATCAACCCGTCGCTGTCCAGGTAGACCTCACGACCCGTTTCCATTGTCCTTGCGCCGGTCCGCCAGATCGTCCAGCACGCTCTCCAGACTCTCGCCCGAGGCCTCCAGTCGATCCCGCACGGAGGACGCCAGGTGATCCACCTCCATGGTGCCGCAGGTCAGAACGAGGGCCCCGTTCAGGTCCATCAGCGTCAGCACGTCCCCCGGCTCGATGTCGTATTTCTCCCGCAGCTCGACCGGCAGCGTCAACCCGCCGCGCCGGGTCACCTTGACCGTCCTGAGCTCCTCCATGGCCACCCCTCCGAAACACGGAATTTCCGAAACATCCGCAGTCTACCATCCGGCGCTCCCCGCGGCTTCGCCCCCTCGGGTCATCGGAGCACGCCCCGCCGTTCGAGCTTGGCCACCAGCCGCCGTCCGACCGTGGAGCCGGCGCGGTAAAACACCGGGGGCTCACCGAGGGGGGCGTCCACGGTCACCCGGGTTGCTCCCTCGCGGTCCGGCCCACGGGGGATCGATCAGGCATCACGGGAAAGGGTCGTGCGGACGAAACGGGGCGGAGGAACGGCGGTCAGGAGGGAACGGGGGCGCGCTCGATCTCGTATCCGATGGTGCGCTCGATGGCCCGGAGGGAATCCATGTCGTCGGGGGTAACGAGGGTGTAGGCGTCGCCCTCGACCCCGGCGCGTCCGGTGCGGCCGATGCGGTGGGTGTAAACGTCGGGGTCCTCCGGCACGTCGTAGTTGACCACGTGGGAAATTTTCTCGACGTCCAGCCCTCGGGCCGCCACGTTCGTGGCCACGAGGACGTCGAAGCTGCCCCGACGGAAGCCCGACAGCGTGGCCTCCCGTCCCATGGAATCCATGCTGCCCTCCAGCGGGGACGCCTCGTAGCCCTGCTTGCGAAGCTTGTTGGCCAGACGGCGAACGGTTTTTCGGGTGCGGCAGAAGACCAGGACGGAGTCGGTGTCCGTGTTGTCGAGGATCCGCTTGAGGGCCGTGCGCTTCCGGTTCGCCCGCACCTTCAGCACGCAGTGCGAGACGGTTTCAACCGGTGCCTGGTGACCGACCTTGACCTTCACGGGGTCGTCCATCAGTTTACGGGCCAGTTTCTGAATTTCGGGCGGGATGGTGGCCGAGAAGAAGTGGTTCCCCCGCTGGCGGGGAAGGTAGCGCATGATCTTTTTGATCTCGGGCAAAAACCCCATGTCACACATCCGATCCGCCTCGTCGAGCACCATAACCTCGAC
>CAZEBV010000134.1:0-6472 GCA_964510695.1 uncultured bacterium | reverse complement strand
CGGGTACGTTTTGTGACTCCCCTCTGATGGGAGACCGCAGACCAAAATTAATCATCCGTTTCTTTAGGTGTCTCGAAAGACGGCAGAGGATCCTCATCCAGGAAATAAGCGACAATTTTATCGATGGATAAAACAATCTGACTCCTCTCTATGAGAATGGTTTTCAAGGGAGCATGATCCATCACTGAAAGAGAATCTATAACATCGAAATCTTCAATTTGCGTCTCATCCCCCGGGGGGATGAACCGACCGTGTTTGAGGGCGTCCAGCCAATCGTCTCCCTGGAGACTTCGCCGGGTGTCCCCACCTTCAAGTTCCAATTTTCCTGTTTTGTCCGGGGCCTGATCCCACTGTTGAATCCGCTGCTCGGCCAGCCTTATGAGGTATTCCTCCGCGTCTTCCTGTTTCAGAATCTCGATGACGTCGTGAACGCCGGGGCCCGATCGATCGTTATCCTCCGATTCTCGCAGAAGAACCGTCAGAGTCACCAGATGGGCAAAGGTGAGCTGAGCGGCGCCCGAGGTAAGCGTTTTATGAACGGACTCGGCCAAGCCTCGAAAACGGTCCAGCCTGGGATACTCATCACCAGCCATTAAACCCCCTCCTAATCATCAGCTGCCAGCACCCACTCTCCCTTTCCACCATAGCCATAGACCAGCTGCGAGAAATGGGGTTCTCACCGGTAAGGGAGCATACCACCTCGAAAAGTGGCTGAACGAAGTCGCGACCTGTAAGGCTCCTGAAACAATGAACCCCATTACGGACCCGACCAGCGCCATCCCGTCCCCCAACCCGGTCCGGCCGACGCCATCGTGAGGCCCACGAAGGCCCTGGTCTGCACGTCGGACGTCCACACGGTCCACGGGGCGGTCGGTGAACGGGAAAACCTGACGATGGGTCACGAGGCCGTGGGGGTTGTGGAGGCGGTCGGGGAGGACGTCGAGCTCTTCGAGCCCGGTGACCGCGTGGCGGTCGGGGCGATTACGCCCGACTGGAATTCGTCGGCCGCCCAGGACGACCATCCCAGCCAGTCCAACGAGCCGCTGGGCGGCTGGAAGTTCGCCAACGTCAAGGATGGGGTCTTCGCCGATTTCTTCCACGTGAACGACGCCGACGGGAACCTCGCCCGGATTCCCGATTCGATCCGTGACGAGGAAGCCGTCTACGTCACCGACATGATCAGCACCGGGTTCATGGGAGCCGAGAACGGCGAGGTTCCCATGGGCGGGACCGCCGCGGTCTTCGCCCAGGGACCGATCGGGTTGATGTGCACCGTCGGCGCACGGCTCCAGGGCGCGGGCACGGTCATTGCCGTCGAGTCCGTGGCCGAACGCATCGAGCTGGCCCGTGAGTACGGGGCCGACGAGATCGTTAACTTCCAGGAGGTCGACCCCGTCGAGCGCATCCTCGAATTGACCGACGGTCAGGGCGTGGACACCGCCATCGAAGCGCTCGGCGCCAGCGAGACGTTCGAGGACTGCGTCGAGGTGACCAAACCCGGCGGCACGATCTCGAACGTCGGGTACCACGGCGAGGGGGAGTACGTGAAGTTACCCCGGGAAGCCTGGGGGGTCGGGATGGCCGAGAAGACCATCAGGACGGGCCTGTGTCCGGGCGGACGGGCCCGGCTGGAGCGGATGCTCAGGTTAATCGAGAACGGCCGCGTCGATCCGACGCCGATGACCACGCATCGGTTTCCCTTCGATGACATCCAGGAGGCGTTCGACCTCATGGCCAGCAAGGACGACGGCGTGATTAAACCGCTCGTCGAGTTTCCGGACTGATCGACGCGGCGCCGGACGAGGGCGGGGGGAGACTATCGACCTTCCAGGAAATCTTGAAAGTCATCCTGCAGATTCGGGTGTGATCTGAGCAGTTTCACGGCATCCGGATGATCGTATTCTCTGCCCTCTTTTTTTCCGGATTCGATCTTATTTTGGATGAGCGCCCTCAGCCCAATCACGTCCACGGTGACTTTCGGACCCGATTGGACGATTAATTCCTCCGAGTTTTCCCGGGCTTCCTCGTAGGTGATCCCATCGGCTCCGGACAGGATTTCCGTACGGTTCTGTTTCCCGCCAAATCGGATGACGCCCGGTTGGTCTTCGTCCAAGAAGTCGTCGTAGGAACCTAAGTCGGGTTTGGTTCCTTCGAAAAAATCATCGAGCGCCCTGAACAGCCGTACGATGTTCTCCCGCTCCGGACGAACGAGGAAATCAACGTCCTTCGTGAACCGAGGATGACCGTAATAGGCCACGGCCACCCCGCCCAGAACCAGAAAATCAACGTCGTGTTCTTGAAGTGTCCGAACGAGGTTGACGTGATCCTGACTGAAATACCGCTCTTCAGCCACGGGCGGAGAGCTTAACGGTGGGTGACTTCCACGGTGTGACCCAGCCCAGGGAGGGATTCTTCGGGGGCGGGGTCGTCAAAAGACTTCCCCCAGGCACGTCTCTGAAGTTGAGCCCAGGTTTCCATGTTCGAGCGGGGGGACTGCGCGGTCCCTTCCTCCTCACCCGTACGCCGGGCGCTGTCGAACCCGTTGTCGACCTCGATGCCTTCATCGCGCCCCGCCATCGTTCCCACCCTCAAGAAGACCCGGATCATCCGGGACGGAAGACCCGTCCGTCCGACGATGGGCTCTACGTGTGTTCAAGAGTGCAGTAATTTTATCTAAAGGCATCGCTGCTTTGTTGAGACGTTCAGCGGCTGGCTGTTTTCGATGAAGCCAGGGTACGATAAATCGAGCAAAAATGGTTCAGGGGAGACGCCAGTATCGTTCAATTCATGCTGCTTTTCCAATCGTGCATTTTTCGTCCGCGGGACGGTTTCGCCTGGTCGCCGACCGGGCCACCCATCCAAGGGTCAGCTGCCGTCTCCCGGGACGATTCGTCTGCTTTCGTCCGGATGGCTCTCTTTGGGACAGGTTAGAAGGAGAGCAGAGAAAAGTCAGTTCAGAGGGTACGTGATTACCCGATGTTTTTCTCGCCGCGGCAGTGGGGGCTCGTCCTGCTTTTGGTCGGCATCCTGGCCGGGTGGGCCCGGGGGATCGGGTGGATCCTGAACGCCGACGGCCTGGGGGTCTTCGTGCTGTTCGGGCTGGCCGGGATCGGGTCCTACCTGGTGCACTACTGGCGGGGTGCCCGGTGGATGAAGCGGCAGTTCGAGGCCCGGCCGGTCAACCTGCGAGTCGTGGACAGGCTGGCCAAAAAGGCCGGGCTCTCCCGGGTCCCGAACGTCTACGTCACCCGCCCGATGCAGGGCGCGAACGCCTTCACCGTCTCCTACGCCGACGAGGACGCCATCTTCGTTACCCCCGAGATCGCCCGGGCTCGCACGGAGCTTCAGGCCCCGATCCTGGCCCACGAGCTGGCCCACATCCATCACCGGGACAGCCTCGTGGTGGGGTTCCTGTCGGCCTTCGAGCAGGTGATCGGCAACCTCAGCAGCCTGTGGGTGACCCTGCTGGTGCTGGGGCCGCTGGGCTGGGTGCTTCTTCTGATGGTCTGGCCGCTGCTGCTTTTAATCCAGGCCTGGAGCGTGCTGACGCTGATGGTCTACCAGCCGCTGGCCCGCCGACTGATGTGCGGACGGGAATTTTTGGCCGACCGGCGGGCCGCCGAGTGGACCTCCCCCCGGCACATGGCGGCCGCCCTCGAGCAGCTCGAGCAATACAATCGACGCGGGCTGGCGGGTCTGTTCGGGACCGACGACCACAGCCCCCTGTCAACGCACCCGCCGCTGGAGGATCGCCTGGCCAACCTCCGCACCGCGACCGCCTGATCCGAAGAGTCGAGGATCAGGGAATTCACGGGGTTCACCATCACGTGTCTTGTTTTTCAGACGCGTAATATCCCGAGCCCATGGGATATTCTCGAGGTACATGGAGACGTGTCTTAAAAACAAGACGCGCCCCTCGACCGGTGGCCTCGAACCAGGGACGGAGGTAAAAAGTTAAAAGTCGTGCAACTACCCCGGGCTCACGGCGGCACCGTCAGGTTTCCCCGGGCGTGACCACGCTCCCCTCAAAAATCCCGGAAAAGACCCGATGGAACGGCCCTCAGCCCCCCCTTCGGGTTTAATCGAGCGGCGTGAGTTGGCATGGTTTGTGCGGCCTCGAACCGCGAGTCCGGGGCCCGAGGCAGGCAGAGCAGGACTCGACACCGGCTTGAATCCACGAGGGGGAAGACGGTCATGACCGTGGAGGAACCTGCCCCCGAGGCCGCGATACCCGAGGACGAGGCGGGCTCGCCCGAGGAGAACCTCGAACCCGACAAACTGGACGAGGCCGAACAGCGGAAGGTCCGGCAGTACGGGACCTTCGGGGGCGTCTTCGTCCCGACGCTGC
Source organism: uncultured bacterium (assembly GCA_964510695.1). Lineage (GTDB taxonomy): Bacteria > T1Sed10-126 > T1Sed10-126 > T1Sed10-126 > CAZEBV01 > CAZEBV01. Next base: position 2,124 of record CAZEBV010000134.1, on the reverse strand, counting down.
TGACCATCCTCGGCGTGATCCTCTTCCTGCGGGAAGGGTGGGTCGTCGGCAACGCGGGGCTGCTGGGCGGCTGGATCATCATCACGCTGGCCTTCGTCATCGTGACCTTCACGGCCCTTTCGATGTCCTCCATCACCACCAACATCCGGATCGGCGCCGGCGGGGCCTACTCGATCATCTCGCAGTCGCTGGGCCTGGAGATCGGCGGCAGCGTCGGGATTCCCCTGTACCTGGCCCAGACGCTGGCGGTCACGATGTACATCTTCGGGTTCCGGGAGGGCATCATCTGGGCCGTCACCGAATACGCCAGCCTGCCGCTGTCGCTGGCCTGGATGCAGCTGCTCGTGGACCTGGGCACCTTCCTCGTGCTGTTTGGCATCATCTTCATCAGCACCGGGCTGGCCTTCCGGGTGCAGTACGTGATCCTGGTGCTCATCGCCGGGTCCATCCTCGCGGTTTTGGGAACCCTCCTCGATCCGGGTACCCTGACCGAACCGATCACCTGGTGGGGCGAGTTCCCCGGCAGCCCGGAGGAAGCCTTCCCGGGCACGACGTTCTGGGCCGTCTTCGCCGTGTTCTTCCCCGCGGCCACCGGCATCATGGCCGGGGCCAACATGTCCGGGGAGCTCAAGAACCCCCGGCGCAGCATTCCGATCGGCACCCTGGCGGCCATCGCCGTGTCGTACGTGATTTACATGGGCGTGGCCCTTTGGCTGGCGAAGGTCGCCGAGCCCGCCGAGCTGGTCTCCAACTACACGGTCATGATCGACTACTCGCTTTGGGGGCCAGCCGTGCTGGCGGGCCTATTGGGGGCGACGTTCTCCTCCGCGCTGGCCTCCCTCGTGGGCGCCCCGCGGATCCTGCAGGCCCTGGGCAGCCACCGCATCCTGCCGGGCAGCGAGTGGTTCTCGGTGAAGACGGCGGTCGGGGAACCCCGAAACGCCATGTGGCTGACCGGCATCATCGTGCTGCTGGGCCTGATGCTTCGGGACCTGAACGCCATCGCGCCGCTGATCACGATGTTCTTTTTGATCACCTACACCATGATCAACTTCGTGGTGCTGGTCGAGCAGAGCCTGGACATGGTGGGCTTCAGGCCCACGTTCCGGGTGCCCATCTGGGTGCCGATGGGGGGTACGGCCGGCTGTTTGTTCGCGATGTTCATCGTCAACGCAACCTTCGGGCTGGTCGCCATGGGGATCGTCGGCGCCATTTACTTCTACCTCCTCCAGAAGCATTTGATCGCCCCGCACGGCGACATCCGATCCGGCCTGTTCATGGCGCTGGGCGAGTGGATCGCCAAACACATCACGGAGCTTCCGGCCTCGGAGGAGCGCGCCTGGAAACCCAACCTGCTGGTGCCCATCGAAGCGGGTCGGGAGCTGCGGGGGACGTTCACCTTCCTTCGCAACCTCACGTATCCGAAGGGATCCCTGATCCTGATGGGGCTGACCCGGGATCGTGACTCCGATCCTCTGGCCGAGGAAGTGGCGTACCTCCGGGACGGCTTCCGGGACGAGGGGTCTTCACGCGGCACAACGTCGTGGAGTGCGACAGCTTCCAGGAGGGCACCGTCAACAGCATGCAGGTGCTCTCGGGCTCCTTTTTCAGCCCCAACATCGTCTTCCTGAAGTTTCCTGACGACAGGGAGCGGGAGGCCGACTACCAGCGCATCATCGACCGGGCCGAGGAGTCCTCCCTGGGCGTTCAGATCTTTGCCCCGGACCCGGTGGCCCAGCTGGGCCGGCGAAGCGACATCAACGTCTGGGTCAAGGACATGAGCCCCGACTGGCACCCGGACAGCATCCCCGACAACACCCATCTTTCGCTGCTGTCGGGGTACAAGCTGCAGGTCAACTGGAAGGCCAACCTGCGGCTCGTCACCGGGATCAGCGACGAGGGCATGATCGAGGAGGCCGAGCGGTTCTGGTCGAACCTGCTGGACCAGTCCCGGATGCCGGGGGCGAAGCTTCAGATCGTGCACGGGGACTTCGAGACGGCGCTGGATGAAGCCTCCCGGGCGGACCTGGACATCTTCGGGATTGGCGACACGCTGGATTTCGATTTCATGCACGAGATGGTCGAGCGTACCCAGTCGGCCAGCCTGGTCGTGAAGGACCTCGG
>CAZEBV010000133.1:0-6549 GCA_964510695.1 uncultured bacterium | reverse complement strand
CCTTGATTGCCCCGCTCGAGGGAGCGTTCCGGCCGGGCCCCTGCGACCGTTCCGGCGTGCTTTCGTGCCCGGTGACATCCATCCTTCGCCCCATGGAGGTTCCCCGATGAACATCACGGACGAGGAGGTCGAGAAGCTCGCCGAGCTCGCCCGGATCGACCTCGACGGCGACAAACGAAAGTCGCTGCGTGAGGACCTGGCGGACATCCTTCAGCTCGCCGAGTCCATCCAGGAACTCGACACCGAGGACGTGGAGCCCACCTACCACGTCCTTCCGCTGGACAACGTGTACGAGGACGACGAACCGCGCCCCTCGCTCGACCCACAAGCCATGCTGGAGGAGGCTCCCGACAGCTCGGACGGCTACTTCGTGGTTCCCCGGGTAATCGAGGAGTCATGAAACTCCAGGACCTCACGCTCCCGGATTTTCGCGAGAAGCTGGACGGGGGTGAACTCACCCCGTCCGAACTGACCCGGGCGTGTCTGGACCGCATCCAATCGACGGACCCGGATCTCAACGCGTTCGAACGCGTCGCGTCGGACGCCCTCGATCGGGCCGACGCGCTGGATCCGTCGGAACACGATTCTCCCCTGGCCGGCATTCCGGTGGCCATCAAGGACAACCTCTGCCGGGAGGGCGAGGAAACCACCTGCAGCTCCCGGATCCTGGAGGGATTCGTCCCCCCGTACACGGCGACCGCGGTGAAGCGTCTCGAGGAAGCGGGAGCCATCGTCATCGGCCACACCAACATGGACGAGTTCGCCATGGGTTCCTCCACCGAGAACAGCGCTTCCGGCCCCACCCGGAATCCCCACGATCCGAAGCGGGTCCCGGGAGGCTCCAGTGGGGGGAGCGCGGCGGCCGTCGCCGCCGGGGAGGTCCCCGCCGCCCTGGGCTCCGACACCGGTGGATCCGTCCGTCAGCCGGCGTCTCTGTGCGGCGTGGTGGGACTGAAACCCACCTACGGCCGGGTGAGTCGGTACGGGTTGATCGCCTTCGCCTCCAGCCTCGATCAGATCGGTCCCCTCACGGCCACCGTCGAGGGCACCGCCATGGTCCTGGAGGCCATCGCCGGTCACGATCCGTCGGACAGCACCTCCCTCGACGAACCGGTGCCTCCGTACTCCCGCCGACTGGATCCCCCGGAGGATCTCACGGTGGGTGTGCCGGAGGAATACTTCGGGGAGGGCCTCGACCCGGACGTCCGCGGCGAGGTTACCTCGAGCATCGACCGTCTCCGGGACGCGGGGGCCGACGTTCGGGACGTGTCCCTGCCCCACACCGAATACGCGATCCCCGTCTACTACATCCTCGCCACGGCCGAGGCCAGCAGCAACCTGGCCCGATACGACGGCGTTCAGTACGGACACCGAGCGGACGGGTTCGACGACCTGATCGACATGTACCGGAAAACCCGATCGGAAGGGTTCGGCGAGGAAGTCAAACGCCGCATCATGCTCGGCACGTTCGTCCTTTCCAGCGGATATTACGAGGCCTACTACGGTAAAGCCCAGAAGGTTCGGACCCTGATCCGGCGTGATTTTCAGCAGGCCTTCGAAGCGTGCGATCTGCTGGTGACCCCCACCTCACCCACCACGGCCTTCCCCCTCGGATCCCGAACCGAGGACCCCGTGGAAATGTACATGAGCGACATCTGTACCATCTCGGCCAACCTGGCCGGGCTTCCCGCCGTCTCGATCCCCACGGGAACCGACGGGGACGGACTGCCCGTCGGGACGCAGCTGATGGGACCGCCCCTGTCCGAATCCACCCTTCTCGCCGCCGGAGCGCACCTGCAGCGCCCCTGACGGAAGCGGGATCGGGGCCTCTTACTCGACTCCGGGTCGGGAGAGGAGGGTGCCGGCCGCCAGCCCATACAGCACCAGGGCCACCAGCAGCACGGTGGTGAACCCGTAACTCATCGCCATCATCGTGGCGGCGACCGAGGCGAGGATCGAAAAGAACCCGTTCACGGCCCAGCCCCACGCGATCGTCCGGGAGGCGTCTCGGCTGCGGTCATGCAGCCAGTCCAGGCCCGTCGGGAGAAACGCCCCCATGCCCAGTCCCAGCGGGGCCAGGGACAGGACGGTCATGAACACTTTCACGGTCAGGCCCGCTTCGATCCACTCCCGCTTCAGGTAGGGGTATCCCAGGATCAACCCGGCCGTGCTGAGAACCACGATCCCCAGGGCCGCGAGAACGGTGGACCGCCGGCGATCGACCCATCCCGAAAACAGACTTCCCAGCCCGGTAAAAATCAGCAGAACGGCCAGGCAGATCGTCAGGGAGTAGGTCGGGTACCCCAGGAAAAGGGTGAACTTCTGGATGAGGGTCACCTCGTAACCCATGAAGCCCGCGCCGATCAGGGCGAAGTAGAGCGTGGCTGCATACTTGTCCCCCGCCGGAAGCTCGGCGCGAAGGAAGGCCGGGAAGAAGTAAAACGCCAGGTACAGTCCGATCCCTCCCCCGACGGCCAGCAGGACCAGCAGGACCAGCTCCCCCTTCCCGCGAAGGCCCTGACCCGGGAGTCGGAATCCATTCAGAATGAGCTCCCCGAAACCCACCATGTTCCAGAAATACGGTGAATCGTCGTAGACCGCCGTGACGTTATAGGGGTAGGAGGCCGTCCAGTCCCTCAGTTCCTCCCCGGAGCGGACGAGCGGTTGGAAGACCGGATGATCGGTGTCGAAGTCGTCGGCGGCGTAGATGTCCGTCTCGGAAAACGATTCCATCTTCCGGTGGACGCGCTCGACGTCCGAGGCCCGGAAGGGGGTTTTCTTCAGGAGCACCATGATCCCCCACTCCGAGAGCCAGCCCGGCGAACGGGCGACCATGACGTGGTCCCGGACGTTCGTAATCCCCTCCGCCCGGAACGCCTCCCGGGCCGTCCGGAGGTAGCGGGGAGTCCGGAACGGACTGCGATCGAAATACCCGCCGAGCTGGATGGCGACGATGCCCTCGTCCGTCAGACGGTCGAGCGCGTCACGGATCGCTTCCACGGTGTAGAGGTAGCTCTCGTGCAGGACGAACGCCCCGGAGGAACTGACCTGACGGGAGGAGTAGCTGTCCGGGGAAACGAAGTAGATCAGGTCATGGGGCGATTCCCCGCGAGCCAGGTAGGAACGCCCCTCGCCGATCCGGTAATCCACCTTCGGATGACGAATGAAGTTGCCGGTGAACCCCCCGAACCGGCCCCGGAGAACGTCCCGGTACGCGGGGTTGAGTTCCACCCCGATGACCTCCCGGGCTCCGAAGGCGAGCGCCCCGACCATCTCCCGCCCGCCGGCGGCGCCGATAACCACCGCGCGGGGCCGCTCGGGGGCCGCCGCCATGGGCAGCGCCACCGCCCAGTCCTCCCGCAGCGCATCACTCCCCTGCTCGGACCATTCCGCGTAGGGCAGCAGGTGAGAGATCAGAATGCCCTCGTGATAGATTTTGTACGTCTTCTCCTCGATGGGCCGGTCCCGGCCGGGCAGATCCTGCTCCAGGATGTCCATCCGAAAGATCGCGTTCCAGCGCGAGTACACGCTCTCTTCGTAGGCCGTGTGCCCGCTGTTGCCGAACTTCACTTTGTCGGGCACGGGCACCGGCAGACCCCCCGCGAACCCGAGCCCAACCGTCAAGAGAAGGGCCGTCAATCCAAGGACCCCCAGGATCCGGGGGGAACCTCCGTACGCCTCCAGCCCCCAGACGAAACCCGTGACCCCCAGCAGGCTTCCAGCGAGGAAGATCACCCCCGGCGGGCTGAGGGTGTTCAGGAGGAAGACCGCCCCCACGCAGGCCGCACCGGCCCCGAGGAGGTCGAAGAAATAGAGGTTGTGGATCCGGTCGGAGCGATGGGTCAGAAGCAGGGTTAACCCCAGACCGGCAAACGCGAAGGGAAGAAAAACCGACAGGATCAGGATGAGGAGCTTCGAGAACTCGGTCGGAGAATGCAGAAGCAGACCGGTGTCGATCGGCGTGTAGGTCACCGCCGCGTAGCCCAGGCCCACGGCCAGGGCACCTCCGCCCAGCGTCAGGCTGAGGGTGCGGTCGAAATAACGACGCCCCAGCTCCGGGTAGCGCACCAGCACGGCGCTTCCGATCGAGATGCCCAGCAGGGCCAGACCCAGCACGAAAAACGAGTAGTAATAGTAGAGTTTCCAGGAAAAAATACGTGTGTACGTCACTTCCAGCAGCAGCACCGCACAGGAAAGCACGGCGATGAGGACATAGTAACGGAAACTGGATGATTTCATGGCCGATCAACCAGAAACAGTGATGATTGGACAAGCCCTCGGGCCCGGTTCCAGCACGGGGCGACTCGAGGCCGCGCCCGGAACGGGGCACAGTATTCAGGTTGATACACTACAGGACGAATGGCTTCGTATCATGAGGTATCTTCACGCTGGGGACACTCGCTTCAGTCACCGACGTTCCAGAAAAGGACTGTGTGTTCAATGCGTCCACGTTCCACGCTTCCCATTCTGATCCCCGTTCTCTATTACTGCGCGGAGGTGGGGGCGGGCATCAGGGTCTCCGGCGGTTATCCTCTCCCGCCATGGTACCTTTTGTCGGGTCTGGTGCTGACCGGAGCCGCCGGGTGGACCGTGTCGGTCACGGGGCGATGGATAGAACGAGTCTCCGCCCGGACGGCTGTCGTCTGTGCCCTGGTAACGGGAATCGCCGTGGTGGTCCTGAAGGTTCTCTGGCTGCGTCCCCCGGGGTCCATCCCGATCGCACTCGTCCTGGTGAGCCCCCTTGTGACGGTTCTTTTCGCCCGATGGATCACGTCGGCGGAACCCGGCAACCCCACCATCTGGTACGGGTTCGTCACCGTGCTGATCGTGGCTGGCACGGGTCTGATGGGAACCCTCGCCGAGTCGATGGTGGAGGGGTTTGCAACCGCTTTCCTGTTTGCCTCGGGCTGGGCGTTTCTGGTCGTGCTGATCGAACTGGCTTCTCACCATTTCAGGCGGGAGGAGCGTTCACCTCGATTTCATCTCCTGATCGGGTTCCTGACGATCGCCGTGGTAGGGGCCACTGTCGGGTATTGGAACCACACTCGAGGTCCCGTCCCCTGGAAGTTCGACAACCCTTACGAGGGGCCGGACCTTCACCTCGCTTCGGAAGCGCAGGACCCTCCTCGGACCGCCCCGAACCTCCTCGTTATTTCACTGGATACGCTCCGACGGGACGCGGTGAGGAACCACCCGGACCAGCTGTCGAACCTGAACGAGCTGCGCCGCGACAGCATCACCTTCAAGAACGTCTTCAGCACCGCGAGTTGGACTCTTCCCACCCACGCCAGCTTCTTCACCGGCCGGCTTCCCGTGAAACACGGGGCGGTGATAGGCGCTCCAACGCCGATCGATTCCTCGATCCCCTCCTACACCCAGTACCTTCGACGTCTGGGATATCGCACGGCGGGTTTCACCGGAGGAGGGCCGGTGCATGGCGACCTGGGTTTTGCCCGGGGGTTCGAACGGTACGAACATCAGGTGGTTGAACCGTTTGGGTCCTTTGTTCCGGGCGCGCTCGAATACGTCGCCTGGTTTCTTCACGATACGCGCTACCGGTTCCCCTGTTCACTTCTCGAAGGCCGCAAGCAGCCCTCAGAGGCCGGCCACAAGCTGCTGGGCGGAAACCGTTCCGCTCAGCGGCATCGTTATTTTTCACGCAGCCTTCGTCGAGCCCGCGATTGGCTCCGGGACCGGAAGGACGAACCGGATCCATGGTTCCTCTTCCTCCACACCTACGAAATCCACGATTACTACGCCCTGTATCCTGAAAGCATGAACCGGTTGAAACGTCATCACCCCCGTCAATGGAGGTCGCTTGAACGGCTTCGACGGAACCCTTCGGAGTCCGTTAAGCCACTCGAAACCTCCGAGATCCAACCTCTACTGAATCGCCGCCGCGAGCAGGCGGATCCCCGGATGGCGGCGTTTTACGATCAGGTAAACCGCTGGAGTAAGGACTTCTCCCGAATGAACCAATTCAAGCGCCGCCAGTTTCAATACCTCCTTCAGTCCCGTCCTGCGCAGTGGAACGGACTGAGGAACCTCTACCGCTACGGTATCGAATCGGTGGACCGCAGTCTGGGTGATTTTCTAAGTTTCCTCCGAAAAAATGGTCAGTACGACTCCACCCTGATCATCCTGCTTTCGGACCACGGCGAGGGGTTCGCCCTCGACACCGGCGTAGTCTGGCACGGTCTCGGACAGGTGGATTCCGAACTGCTTAGGATTCCCCTGTGGATGAAACTTCCCGGCCAACGCCAGCGGGGAAAAACCGAACGAGCTCCTTTCCAGATCCAGCAGATCATGCCGATGACCCTCGACGCACTGAACGTCCCCCCCCGCGAGAAGACGGGCCTACCGAAGTTCACCCTTGCCAATCCCCTTCACCGGGCGACGGTTCCCGGCGTCCCCCTGATCCTCGGCTCGACCAAGTCCCACCTCAGTGAAGGACCAAACTTCTTCGTTCGAGGCCGAGACTACAAGCTCGTCACCCGCCACCGGGGTGACTCCGGCGGCATCATCTCACTACCACGCCGACATCCACCA
>CAZEBV010000132.1:0-6573 GCA_964510695.1 uncultured bacterium | reverse complement strand
CTCGTCGACGGCCGGGGACGGGGCCTCCTCGAGGATCTTCTGGCGGCGCCGCTGCAGGGAACAGTCCCGCTCCCCCAGGTGGATCGTGTTGCCCTGCGCGTCGGCCAGAACCTGAATCTCCACGTGACGGGGCTGCTCGAGGTGTTTCTCCATGTAGAGGTCCGTCTGACCGAAAGCCCGCTCGGCCTGGGTGCGGGCCCCCTCGAGGGCCTTCTCCATCTCGTCCTCGTCGTGCACCACCCTGATGCCGATGCCCCCGCCCCCGGCGGCCGCCTTGACCATCACCGGGTAACCGATCTCCGCGGCGGCGTCACGGGCCTCGCCGGGGTCCTCGAGGGAGGCGGTGGTGCCGGGCACGACGGGCACGCCGGCCTCCTCCATCGTGGTACGGGCCTTCGTTTTGACCCCCATGGCCGCGATGGAGTCGGCCTCGGGGCCCACGAAGGTGATCCCGGCCTCCTCGCAGCGCCGGGAGAAATCCGCGTTCTCGGCCAGGTAGCCGTAACCGGGGTGGATCGCTTCGACGTCGTGCTTCCGCGCGGCCTCGATCTGCTGGCCGATGTCCAGGTAACCCTTGTTGTCATCCAGTTCGACGGCCTCGTCGGCCAGCCGACGGTGGAAGGAATCCGCGTCGTTGGGCTGATACACGGCGACGCTTCGCACGCCGGCCTCCCGGCAGGCCCGAATGACCCGCACGGCGATCTCCCCCCGGTTCGCCACGAGAACCCCGTCCAGCATGGTGCGTCAGTCCTCCTCGACCGTCATGATCGCTTCGTCTTCCTCCACGTAATCGTCGGGCTCGACCAGGATCTCCGTCACGGTGCCGGCGCTGCCGGCCTCGACGGCCATCTCCATTTTCATGGCCTCCAGGAGGGCGACCTCCTGGCCCTCCTCGACGGCGTCCCCCTCGGACACCTTCAGCTCCAGCACGGTACCGCTCATCTCCGAGCGAATGTCGGGCATGATGTGTGCACTCCTTCCGATGGGATCCGCGACGCGTGTGGGCTCGGGCTCGAACTCACGACAGGATGGTGCTGTGTTTGCGCTCCGGCAGAGGATAGTCCTTGTCCTCGAAAACCTCGAAACGCCGGGCGACCTCCCGGCGAAGATCACTCGGCGCGACGACCTCGTCCACGACCATGTCGTCGGCCAGCTTGTAAATATCGTAGGCGTCGCGGTACTCCTCCCGAAGCTCCCGCTCGGCCTCCCGGCGCTCCTCCGGGTCCTCGATGGCCTGAAGTTTGTTGTAATACACCGCGTTGATGGCCGCCTCGGGGCCCATGACGGCAATCTCCGCCGAGGGAAGGGCCAGGGTGGCCTCGGGCTCGTAGGCCGGGCCGGCCATGGCGTAGATCCCGGCGCCGTAGGCCTTGCGCACCACGACGCATAGCTTGGGGACGGTGGCCGAGGACGTCGCGAAGATAAACTTGCGCCCCCGGCGCAGGATGCCCTTCTTCTCAACGGCGCTGCCCACCATGAAGCCGGGCGTGTCGCACAAATACAACAGCGGAATATCGTAAGCGTCGCACATCCAGACGAACTCGGCGCCCTTGTCGGCGGACTCCGGAAAGATCGACCCACCCTTGACGGAGGGCTGGTTCGCCAGAACGCCCACCGTACGCCCGTCCAGGCGCGCGAAACCGGTCACCAGCTCGGCGGCGTAATCGGCCCCCAGCTCCCGCCACGAATCCCCGTCCACGACCGCCTCGATCAACTCGTGCACGTCGTAGGGGCGGTTCGGGTTCTCGGGAATCAAATCGTCGATCTCGTCGGGGGCGCCGGTCGGCTCCACCGGCTCACGAACGGGAAGGTCGTCCTCGTAGCTGTCGGGAAAATAATCGATCAATTCCTTGACGACCCGCGCGGCCTCCTCCTCGCCGTCGACCACCACGTCCACGCTGCCGGACTTCTCGGCGTGCATTTGAGCGCCGCCCAGCTCCTGAATGCTGATCTCCTCCCCGGTGGCCATCTTCACCATGCGCGGCGAGGCGATGGCCATCCCGGCCATGCCCCGGACCATGATCACCACGTCGCAGAAGACCGGCAGGTAGGCGGTGCCCGCGAAGCAGGGTCCATACAGCACCCCGATCTGCGGAACCCGCCCGGAGAGCAGGCTCTGGTTGTAGAAGAGGGAGCCGGCGCTGCTTTTGGCGGCGTGGTACCCGCCCGCCTCGTCGATGCGGGCCCCGGAGGAGTCGATCAAATACAGCACGGGCCGCCTGGACCGCATGGCCCGCTCCTGGATCCGAAGGATCTTCTCCCCGTGCATGTCGCCGATGGAACCGGCTTTGACCGTGTAGTCGTTGGCGGCGAAAAAGACGGAACGGTCCCCGATCTTTCCCGTGCCCGTCACGACCCCGTCGGCGGGAAGCTCCTCGTCGCCGACCCGGGCCATCGTGCCGGTCTCGAAGTGAGGGCCCTCCTCGAAATAAAGCTTCAGCCGATCCCGAACGAACAGCTTGTCGAGGTCCTCGAGCTTCTCGTGACCGCGGGGCGGGCCACCCTCGTGAACGCGCTCGCGGATCTTTCTCAGGCGCTCTTCTCGGTCCATGTCAGCCATCGACTCCCGAGTGGGACGAAAGGTTGGGTGGGGACCCCGCAGGCGAGGTCCAGCGCAATGTTGGCCCGGGGCACGAAACCCGTTCGGGTACGAAGATTCCGGCCTAGCCTAACGGGGGCGTACACCCCTGTCAAAGCGTCCACGTCCCACCCTCAGGTCTCCCCGTCAAACGTTTCCCGCATCACCTCGTAGGCTTCGTCCAGACGCGCGGGGTCCTGGCCGCGCACCCGCAGGGAAAGCGTGCCGTCGTCGTGAGGGTAGCTCCCGAACTCCAGCCCCGAGTAGTTCTTCTGAAGCGCGCTCAGCCGGGACGCGATGTCGGATTCCCGCGCCCGGACCGTCAGGGTTCGAGCCTGTCGGGGGGTCCCGTCGAACTCGTCCTCCAGGCGTCCGAACAACCGCTTCATCAGGTCGGGAATGCCCGGGAACACGTAGACGTCCTCCACGCGGAAGGCCATGCCGTAGCCCTCGTCCATCCGGATCAGCTCGGCCCCCTCCGGAAGCCGGGCCAGCTCCAGCAGCCCCTCCCCGAGGTCGTCGCCGTGGCGCTCCCGCAGGCGTTCGAGCATGGCCGGATGATCCACCAGGCTCCGCCCGGTCCCCCGGGCCACCCCCTCCCGGGTGCAGTCGTCGTGAGTGGGTCCCAGCCCCCCGGTGAGCAGCCGATACGTTTTGTCCTCGTGACGCCGAAGTTCCCCGGCGATAACGTCGGGATCGTCCGGCAGCAGGGACACGCGGCGAAGCTCGATCCCGCGCCGGTTCAACTGCTCGATCAACCAGGGGCCGTTGACGTCCTCGATCTCCCCGCGAAGAAGCTCGTTGCCCACGATGAAAACGACGGCGGTGCTCATGGCGTCCTCCGGACGGTGCGGGTCGGGGCTCGTGCGGCCGGTTCGCAAAAAACGCCCCCCTCATTCACAATTATACGCATACGGGTCCGTACGGACGCAGCATCCGCGTGTCTCGAAAAGCCCGCGTCCGGACGTTCGCTCCCCGTGCCCCCGTCGAGGTGACCTGCCGTGCGCATGGCCCCCGCGTCCATCGGCCCCGGCTCCGTGCCGCCGATGGTCAAGAACCTCCTCATCGCCAACGGCGCCGTGTTCCTCCTCCAGGTCCTCTGGGGGGCCGGCATGGGGATCGTGAACCCCGACGGCAGCCTGCAGGCCTTCGGGTATTTCTTCGCGCTGGTGCCCGAGCTGGTGCTGACCCGGGGATTCGTCTGGCAGCTGGTCTCCTACCAATTTTTGCACGGGGGCCTGTTCCACATCCTGCTGAACATGTTCATCCTCTGGATGTTCGGGGTGGAGCTGGAACGGGTCTGGGGAGCCCGGGGGTTCCTTCGATTTTACCTGGTCTGCGGCGTGGCGGCCGGCCTGACGATGGTCCTGTTCAACCCGCTGGCCAGAATGCCCACGGTGGGCGCCTCGGGCGCCATCTACGGCCTGCTGGGCGCCTTCGCGGTCTACTGGCCCGACCGTCGGGTCTACGTTTGGGGCATCTTCCCCATCAGCGTCAAGTACTGGGTCCTGATCGTGGGGGGGATCGCCCTGTTCGCCGGGATGGAGCAGGCGCAGTCCAACGTGGCCCACCTGGCCCACCTCGGCGGGCTCCTGATGGGGCTGCTTTACGTCTGGCAGGGCAACCCCCGAAAGCCGCTCCTGAACGTCCTGCAGAACCTTCGCCAAAAGCAGAAGGTCGAGCGGAAGAAACGGGAGTGGGAGCGGGAAAAAGAGCGTCGGGAGGACATGGTTCGGGACGCCGATCGCATCCTCGACAAGCTGCGAACGATGAGCTGGGACGAGCTCCCCCCGGAGGAACAAAAGCGCATGCGCGAGATCAGCGAGGAACTGGACGAGGTCGATTCCCCCGGCGATTCCTCCCCCGGTTGAGGCGGCTCGTGCGTCCTTGATACGCGGTGAACCCTGTGCGATACTTTCCCCGAACCGACGGCCCCTCGCCGCACGAACGGGCCGTCCTCAACCTCCGATTCCCCTTCCATTCCAATCAGGCCGGTCCTGCCCACAGGACCGGCCCTTTTTTCCTGTACCGACCGCGACCCCGGTTCACCGGAATCACGCCCTGACGCCGGGCCCGGACCCATGATCGATTCGTCGACGGCCGCCCGTCTTCTGGCGGGCGTGCTTCTCGTGCTGACCGCGGGCCTGGGCGTGTACCTCGCGCGCCACACCGCCGGCGTGGACCTGACGGTGCAGTCCACCCGGGGAGACGCCACCCGAACAGCCGGAGGCATCCTTCTCCCGGGAATGACGGTTTCGGCGGGGGAAACCGTGCGAACCCATCGAGGTCCCCTCGAGCTTCGGAACCCCGCGGGGGACCTCCAGGTGCACCTGAACCCCGCCTCCCGCCTGCTGTTCGCTGGCACGCTGGGGCGGGCGGGCGGAACCCACCTGTGGCACGGGACGGCCCCCGACGCCGGTCGATCCTACACGGACGGACCCCGGATCGTTCACCGCTGGAACCGGGCCCGGCTCGTCCAGGACCACGGTCGGCTCGGCTGGCGCTGGCGGCCGCCCCGGCTCGAACTCACCGTCGGGCGGGACCTGCGGGCCCACTGGAAGCTGCCCGGGGGGACCCTTCCCCTCGCGGCGGCCTCCGCTTCGGACCCGCCGAGCGTCCGCCTCGGCGCGGATACCGGGCCGCTTTTCCCCGTCCGTGAGCCGCCGCTGGCCGCCCGACGCAACACGTCCCTGATCGCCCCGGACGACCTGATGGACCGGCTGGCGGAACACGCCCGGGAACGGGGCATTCCGGACCGCCTTCCGGCCGTGTTCGGTCACTGGGTGCGGGATCGGTGGGGTACCGTTTACCTGTACCTTCCGGGCGAAAACGGGTTTCGGGTCATCAGCGCGGGACCCGACGGGCGGTTTCACACCCCGGACGACCGGCGCTGGCGGCGGCGGGTTTCCCGCACGGAATCGGTCAGCTGACCGACTCCTCGAGCCGGCGGACGGTGCTCCAGCCCGTGCGCACGAAGGAGGGCCACTCCTCCTCCCGACGGGACCAGCGCTCCAGCCAGTCCCGGGTGGTGGGGTCGGACGGGTACCCCGATCCCACCTCCCCGAAACGGTCCCCGATCGACGCCATGGCCCGATCCCGGTGGACCTTCGCCAGGATGCTCGCGGCCGCCACCCCCGGGTAGACGTCCTCGGCTCCCTGCTCGAAGGTGAACGTCCGCCGCGGGGCGTGGTGGCGCAGCCAGTCGTGGCTGGCGTCCCCGCTCTCGAGCAGGTCGCAGACGGTCGGCACGTCGGGGAGCTCCCGGAGTCCCTCGAGGATGACGCGGGCCTCCAGCTGCGGGAGGGACAGCGACGCCCGGGAAAGACACCAGGCCGGCACGCTGAGGACCCGATGCCGGACGGTCTCCTGAAGGCGTTCGGCCGCCTCGCGGCGGACGTTCGGGGAGAGCTTCTTGCTGTCCCGAAGCGGCAGGTCATCCGGGATCCCCTCGCCCGTCCAGACCACCATCCCCACCACCATCGGACCCAGCGCGGGACCCCGGCCGGCCTCGTCGATCCCCACGTAGGCTTCACCCACCGGCCGATTCACGAGGACCCTCGAGCTGCGGGGGGATCGTCCGAAACCGGACGAGGGGACGTGCTATAATGCTCGGTCGGCCCCTGATGCCCGCGCACCGGGAGGTGATTCTTCTGAGCGGCGAGATGCGCTACTTCCAGACGACCCAGTTCGTACCCACGAAAGGGGAATCCTACACCTACTACGAGTGCGACGAGGACCTTCAGGTCCAGCGGTTTTTGACCCATATTCCGGACTCGGGGGAGATCGATCGGGTCGAGGTCGACTGGCCCATGGACTTCCGTGAGGAGGGGGCCGAGGAGATCGATCGGGAGGAGTTCCTGGAGCACTGGGAGAACGCCGGGAACGGCGAGGATTGATCCTCCCCTCCGGGCTACCACGGCGAGGTTCCTACCGGTACGTATGACGGGCGGAGTTCGTGTTGCCCCCCTCGTCCATCATGCGGACCTCCAGCAGAT
>CAZEBV010000131.1:0-6587 GCA_964510695.1 uncultured bacterium | reverse complement strand
GGTGACGTCGTTCACCCACCCGGCCCCCGCCTCCAGGGCTCGACGGGCCACCTCCGCCTTCGAGGTGTCCACCGAAATCGGCACGTCCACGCGCCCGGCCAGGGCGCGGACGACCGGCACCACGCGGTCCAGTTCCTCGTCGAGCCCGACGGGATCCGCCCCGGGCCGGGTCGACTCCCCGCCCACGTCGACGACGTCGGCCCCTGCCTCGACCAGCCCGAGGCCTCGCCGCACGGCCGCTTCGGTGGTGTCCCACCGTCCCCCGTCGTAAAAGGAGTCAGGGGTCACGTTCAGGATCCCCATCAACAGGGGGCGCTCGCCGGCGTCAGGCATCCGTCGACGTCCGTGCCTGAAGGTACTGGTGAAAACAGGGCGCCCGGGCCCGAAACTCCACCCGGTAGGTCTCACCCGGCACACCGTTCGAACCCGTGCGCAGCGCGGGAGCCCCCCGGATGCGTCCCTCCTGCACGAGAAGCGGCCATCGGCGGCGGGCCCGGAACGGAATCCGCTCCCGGTGGAACGCCTCCTTGAGGGTGGGGCCCGCTTCGTCCGCCGCACGATCCCCGGGTTCCCACGATCGGACCACCAGCGGGGCGGAAGGATCCAGCGGGACCGCCGAAACCAGCCCGACACTGCCCTCGGCGTCCATGGATTCGACGGATCTCCAGCGAAGCCGCCCGGCCCCGGGGAGTTGAACCTCGCCCTCGGACACCGCCACCCGCCGCCGGTAGCCCACCGACGAAGGAGCCCGGTAGACGGCCCCCCGATCGTACTCGCGGATCGCCCGGTAACCGCCCGGAAGCGAAAGTCGATCCCCCGAGGAACCGGACAGAAACAGGTCCCGCGTGTCCTCCACGTTCCGTTCGCTCCAGCCGGTCGTCCCGCCCAGAAGACGGTACAGGACGCGGTGCACCAGGCGCCGCTGGGCCGCCGGATGACCCCGCCGGAACGCCTCCAGCCCCACCTGACACTCCTCCTCCCACCACCAGGTCGAAAACCGATCCTCCAGGAAGCAATCCCAGAACCGATTCTCCGAGCGGGCCCGCCGGGTCAGCCGCTCCAGCGCCGCGCGGGGGTCCGGCTGGGCCGCCTCCCACGCCGGGAGCACCTCGTGGCGAAGCCGGTTTCGCGCCCGCTTGACCGAGCGGTTCGTGGGGTCCTCCACGAACGGAACGTCCCGCCGCTCGACGTAATCACGAAGCCGTTCACGGGGTACCTCCAGGAAGGGGCGCACGACCCGGAGGGAGTCGCCCAGCCGGTCCACCGGGCGCATGCCCTCCAGTCCGAACAGTCCGGTTCCGCGTCCGAGGTTCAACAGGAGGGTTTCCACCTGGTCGTCCCGATGATGGCCCAGAAAGACGTGCCGGCAGCCGGCCCGGCGGGCCACCGAGCGGTAAAACGAGCGGCGCCGGTTCCGGGCCCGGGCCTCGTAGCCCTCCCGTCCTTCCGTCAGCACCGCCGGATCCCGGACCGAAGCCGCCACGAGGGGGATCCCCCGCTCGTCACACCAGTCCCGCACGCAGGCGTACGCCTCATGGTTCCGATCGTGGTCGCGGTGGTCCAGGTGAGCCGCCACGAGCCGATGATCCCGGTCCCGGCCGACCCGTGCCAGCCCGGCCAGCAGGGCCATGGAATCGGGGCCGCCGGACACCCCCACGAGCCAGGGGACGTCCGAGAGCGCCCGGCGCTCGAGGAACCGGGCCAGATGCTCCTCGATCCGCACGGTCAACCACGCTCCCGCCATTGTTCGGCGACGCGGAGAGGTGAAGGGCAAAGATGGTAGCGGCGCGGGGATTCGAACCCCGGACAACTCGGATATGAGCCGAGTGCTCTGGGCCGCTGAGCTACGCCGCTGTCAGGTGAGCGCGGTACCGGCGGACCGTCGTCGAACCGGGGGAAGGAAGCAGACGGTGTCAGCATGGGGGAAAAACGGTCCCCGCGGGTACAGAGAAAAATGGTAGCGGGGCTGGGATTCGAACCCAGGACCTTCGGGTTATGAGCCCGATGAGCTACCAGACTGCTCTACCCCGCAACGACATTTGCCGAACCTTCGGATAGGATAATACAGTAACGGGTGTTCGGTGTCAATTGCTGGTCGAGCGGACACGGGCTGATTCCCCGGCGTTCGTCGGCCAGAACCAGGATGGACCCTATCCTGCTTCCGGGAGCGCTCAACCATGGCCCTCGACGACAAACTGCTCGACATACTGGTCTGCCCCGAATCCAAGGAGCCGCTGATCTACTTCGAGGAGGAGGCGTTCCTTCTCTGCCCGGCCTCCCGGCTGAAGTATCCCATCGAGGACGACATCCCCGTCATGCTCGTCGACGAGGCCGAGCGGCTCGACGTCGAGGACGCCGAAACGTGGGTCGAACGGGCCCGGGAACGGGGCCTGGAGAACGCCGATCAGCCGGTCGGAGACCCCGAAACCGGGGACGAAGCCCCGGCCTGACCCCCCGCTTTAGCCCTCCTCCCTCTCCTCCACGGGCTCGACCACGTCCAGGATGGCCTCGTCGCCGATTAGAAAGGGGCGATGGCCCCCGTCGAGGTAGCTTCGATCGTCCGGCTCCTTGACGAGCAGCTTCTCCATGATCTGAAGCACCTCGACCACCAGCTCGAGCTCCTCGCCGGTTCGTTCGTCCTCGTATTCGATCCGAATCAGGTCGCCTTCCTTGACGTTCAACCGGGCCGCACCTCCCAGGTGCCATCGGGGGTCTTGCTTTTCTCTTCTTTATCTATAGACTTAGTAGAGATTAATCGTAACTCACCCTTGTTCCCCGCTCCCGAGGGAGCGGTTCGGAGGGATCCGTCATGGTCGTGGCCGACGTGCGGCCGGTCGACCGGTTCACCGAGGACGAGCTGGCGGCGTTCGAGTCGAAGTCCGCCCGCGAGATCATCCGCTGGGCCTTCGAGACCTACGGGGACGACGCCGCCATCGGCACCAGCCTTCAGCATACCGGCATGGTCCAGATCGACCTGGCCGACCGGCTGGTCGACGACTTCCGGGTCTTCACCGTGGACACCCTCCGCATGCACGAAGAGACCTACGAATTTTACACCACCGTCGAGGAACAGTATGGAATCGACCTGGAGATTCACCAGCCCGACCCGGACGAAATCGAGTCCATGGTCGAGGAACACGGCACCTACCTCTTCTTCGACAGCCGCGAAAAACAGGAACTGTGCTGCAACATCCGCAAGAACCGTCCCCACGACCGGGCCCTCCGGGACGTCGAGGTCTGGATCTGCGGCCTGCGGCGGGATCAGTCCGAGGAACGGCGGGACACGCCCAAGGCCCAGCTCGTCCGGGAGGCCGGCGACACGCGCCTCAAGCTGGCGCCCCTGGCCGACTGGACGGAAGCGGACGTGTGGGACCACATCGAGAAACACGACGTCCCCTACAACCCGCTGTTCGACCGAGGCTACAAGACGATCAGCTGCCGGATCTGCACCACCCCGGTCCGGGAGGACGAGGACAAACGGGCCGGGCGATGGCGCTGGTTCAACGACCACGACCGGGAGTGCGGCCTGCACCTCGAGGAGGGCGGCGGCATCTAACCTCCCGTGGAGAATGCCGCGGCCGTTAAGCCGTGGCTGACTCCCACGGGGGTTATCCAGCCCTCAATCGGGGCGACGGAAAAGGGCTTAAGGGCTCCCTCCCTCAGTCCTGGACCTGGTGCAGCTCCTCGTCGAAGAGGTAGCGCTTGATCTTCTGGGTGGAGGTTTTGGGGAACGGATCCCACCGTAACTCGAAATCGCGAACCCGCTGGTGGGGATCCAGCTCCTCCCCGTACTCCTTGAGCTGATCCCCGATCAACTCGGCGATCTCCTCCTCGGAGGCCACCCGGTCGTCGAACCGGCGGGCCACGGTGTCCTCGTCGGGAACCACGATGGCCTTCAGCCGGGCACCGCTCCCGTCCGAACGCGGCACGCCCACCACCAGGATCTCCTCGATGAAGGGGCTCTGCTGGTAGACGTTCTCCACGTGGGCCGGAAAGACGTTCTTCCCTTCCGCGGTCACGATGGTGAGTTTCTTGCGCCCCTCCACGAAGAGATACCCGTCCTCGACCCGTCCCATGTCCCCGGTCGGAAAGGGGACCGGCGGTTCGGGCTGATCGCCCGACAGGTAGCGCTGGAAGACGGTCGGGCCCTGGACCACGATCTCCCCGAGGCCGGTCTCGTCGGGATCCCGCACGCCCACCTTCACCCCGGGAAGCGCCAGCCCGGCCGCCCCGGGATAGGGAGAATCGGGCGGGTTGACCGTGGCGACGGGACTCAGCTCCGTCATCCCGTAGCCCTGGGGCACGGTCAGTCCGAACTTGCGGAAGGTCCGGGGGATCTTCGGGTTCAGGGGGGCCCCGCCGGAGATCATCATCCGAAGCCGCTTGAAACCCTGGCGGCGCAAAAGTCGCCGCAGGACCTGCTGCTGGACGAACTCCCCGATCCATCCGTCGGTCTCGGCCAGCTTCATCGCGAGGTCAAGCGCCCCGCCGACCAGCCAGTTGGCTTCGTCACGACGGGACAGAATACGATCCATCAGTTTCTGAAACAGCAGGGGCACGCCGAGCACGATCGTCACCTCGTCCTCGGCGAAATGCCGCCGGAGGGCCCGGCTGGTCAGGTTGTCGGCGTAGACGATGGAGGCGCCGATGTAGAGGGGAAGCATCTGACCGCCCGTGAACTCGTAGGCGTGGTACATCGGGAGCACCGAGAGGAAGCGATCGTCCTCGTCGATGGGTGCGAAGCGATACAGACCGTCCAGGTCGGCGGTGAAGTTGCTGTGGGTCAGACAGACCCCCTTGGAGTGGCCGGTGGTGCCGGAGGTGAAGAGAATGCTCGCGTCGTCCTCGGCGTCCAGGCCCTCCCGCGGGAAGGTTCGCTCGATGGGGGCCATCAGGGACTGCAGGAAGGTGCCGTCCTCGTCCATCGCGTACACGGGGCCCTCGATCAGATCCTCGAAGGGATCCTCGTGCTGACGGTCGGGCACCACCAGGGCGGCGTCGGGCTCTGCCATCCGGAGGGCCCGGCTGATCCCTTCCGTCCCCCGGTCCGGTTCCAGGGGCACGGCCACCGCGCCGAGGGCCACCACCGCGAAGTAGGTGATCAGCCAGTAGGGGCCGCTTTCCCCCTGAATGACCACCCGATCGCCGCGTTCGATCCCTTCGGCTTCCAGACCCGAGGCGACCCGACGAACCCACTCGGCCAGCTCGTGGTAGGTCCAGGTCGTCTCCCCGTACTTGAGGGCGAGACGATCCCCGTGGCGGCGCTCACCCCGCCAGAGAATGGAGTCCAGCCGGGGGATCGAATCCGAATCCCGGCAGGGAGGATAGGGGTCCACCCACTCGATCCGCTCCGACCCCCCCTCCCCGGACGGCGGACCGGCGTCGGATCGCGTCTCCTCCTGCGCGGCTTCCACGGTGATCATCTCCGGCTCAAAGAGCGTAATCGCCCGGTACCTCGGACCCCTAAAAGTAGCATACCTCCCGGTCCGCACGAACCGCGCACGGAGCCCCCCTTGTCGGATCCCCCGGCGGGGAGGCATGCTGGAAGCGCCCGAGGTGAGTCCGATGAAGCTGCCGGACCCCTGGCGGAGCCGTCGACAGGCCCGCCTGGCCCGCGTGCTCTTCATCGCCCTGGTGGTGGCCGCACCGGGACTGTACGGCTGGACCGAGTACGAGCCCGTCCGTTCCCCGGGGGAGGCCGCCGAGCTTCCCCGAACGCCGCTGCGGCTGACCCCCCTGGGCCCCGACGCAAAACGGCGTATGCGCCGCCGCCTTCAGCTTCGGATCAACCGGGCCGACACCCGTCAGCTTCGCCGTCTGCCCGGGGTGGGACCCGTCCTCGCGAAGCGGATCGTCCGGGCGCGGCGGCGGCGCGGTCCTTTCCCCGAGCTGGAGGCCCTCACGAGCGTAACGGGGATCGGCCCGGCCACCGTTGAACGGCTCCGGCCGCGGGCGAGGGTGAGCGACACGATCCAGGTGTCCGCCCACGGTTTTCGTCCACGGCCCCAGGCGGCCCCGGCTTTCGTCCGCCTGAACGCGGCGGACACCGCTCGGCTCGAGGACCTGCCCGGCATCGGTCCCGTGCTGGCCAGGCGCATCCTTCGCCGGCGGCGTCACCACGGACCGTTCGACCGGCTGGAGGAGCTCGAGGCCATCCGGGGCATCGGCCCCGTCACCGTGCGCCGCCTGGAACCCCGCGTTCGTCTGGAACCATGACGGAAGACGCCCCGGACAGCCTCGAGCGCTACCGCCGGGACAAACAGTTCCACGGCGAACGGGTGGACCGACCTCCGCGGTGGCTGGGCTGGGTTCTTCTGGGTCTTCTCGTCCTCCTGAACGGGGGAGCCTGGACCGGGGCCCTGCCCGGGTACGGTCGTTTGATGGACGCCTGGGGAGGCGGGGGCGTCGTGCGGTCGGCGACGGGCGTGGGGGCAGGGCCCCGGCTTCGCCGCCACCGGGCTCCGGGGGAGCTGGCCGTGGTATTTTTGGACGTGGGTCAGGGGGACGCAGTGTTCCTGCGCACCCCGGGCGGACGCAACGTGCTGATCGACACGGGCGAGGGCAGCCGGCCGGATCATCGGATGGGT
>CAZEBV010000130.1:0-6763 GCA_964510695.1 uncultured bacterium | reverse complement strand
GCCTTTCTGCCGACCCGCGTCGCGCTGGCCGAGACGTCCCCGGTGTCCTTGACCGCCGTGAGTTACCCTCCCGGTGAATCGTATCGACCCCGGTTCGACGAACGGACGCTCTCCGTTTACACGGGGCGTCGGCGGGTGGACCTCGAGCTGCGTGTGCCGGAGGATCATCCGACGGGCAGGCTGCGAGTTCCTCTGACGGTCTCCTTCCAGCCCTGCAGCGATACCCAGTGCCTTCGCCCCATGGAACTGACCCGCCCCATGACGCTTCGCGTCGGGACGGATTCCAGGACCGAGGAATCCACGGGCGCCTCCATTCTCGGCCTGTCGTGGGGCCACGACGGCAAACTGTCCGCCGCGGGACTGCGGTCGACGTTTCGGGAACGGGGGGGACTGGCGGGCTGGCTGCTCGTGTTTTTGCTGGGTCTTTCGCTGAACCTCACCCCCTGCGTGTATCCCATGATTCCCGTCACGGTCGGATACTTCGGCGAACGGGAGCGTAAAGCGTGGGGGCCGCGTGTCCTGGACGCGCTTTTTTACGTGCTCGGAATGGCGATGATTTATTCGCTGCTGGGGGCCCTGGCCGGGGTCACGGGGTCGGTCCTCGGGGCCGCCCTTCAGTCGACCACCGTGCTGGTGGGGGTCGCCGGGGTCCTGGTCGCGATGGCGGGCTCCATGCTCGGACTCTACGACCTGGAGGTGCCCCGGGCCGTGCTGAGAGGGTCCCGGGAACTGGGGGACAGCCTCGGAACGCTCGGCATGGGGATGACCCTCGGGGTGGTGGCCGCTCCCTGCCTGGCTCCCGCGACCGTGGCCCTGCTGGCGTACGCCGGACGGACCGGCAGTTTCCTGACCGGAGCCTCGCTGTTCTTCGTCCTCTCCCTGGGGCTTGGCCTCCCGTACCTCCTTCTGGCGGTGTTCACCAGCCGGTTGGCCTCCCTGCCGGACGCGGGGCCCTGGTTGGCCTGGGTCAAGAAACTGATCGGATGGCTGCTTCTGGGTACGGCCCTGTATTTCCTCTGGCCCATGATGTCGGATACGACGTTCGGATACCTCCTTGTCGCCTGGCTGGTGATCGGGGGGGCGCTGCTCGCCCTCGCTGATCTGCCGGACCACCAGGTGGCTTTTCTGCTGCGGCTGGTGGTTTTGCTGCTGCTGGTCGGCGCCGGGGTATGGGGCGTCCAGGCGGGTCTGCTTCGGGCCGAGCCCGGGTCCCCCTGGGAGCCGGCCGGACCGCTGATCGACGGAGCCAGGGCCCCGATCCGTGGTCCGGCCCTGGTGTACGTGTCGGCCGACTGGTGTCTTCCGTGTCGGCGCATGGAGATGACGACCTTTCGTGACCGGAACCTGCTGGGGGAGCTGAAGACGGTTCGTGCGCTGAAACTGGACATCACCGACCCTCCTTCCGACACCGTGAACGCATGGCTCGAGGACCGCGGCGTTTTTGGTGTTCCGGTGATGATGTTCTTCGACGTGCAGGGACGGGAGATCCGTCCGCTGCGGGTGGAGGGCTACGTGGACGCCCCGACCCTTATTGACCGGCTGGAGCGGCTCAGGGACGGCCACCGGGCCATCTCGACCCCTTCCCGGGACTAAAGTTGGAATAAACCCCGGGGGACTTTCCGTTCCCTTGGGTGACGGATCGAGGATGGATCCGGATCGTTTCTTGGAGCAGACCGAGCCGTGTCCCGCCGTTTGTCGGGGACGGCCATCCCATCAACGGACCCTGAAACCATGGACATCGAGCGCCTGACCGTAAAATCCCGTGAGGCTCTGCAGAAAAGCCAGTCCCTGGCGGACGACCACGACCACCCGGAGATCACCCCGGAGCACCTCCTTGTCTCCCTGCTTCGCTCGGAGGACGGGGTGGTCGTTTCCCTGCTGAAACGGGCCGGGGCCGACGTCGCCGCGCTTCGCTCCAAGCTGGTCGAACACCTGGAGAACCAGCCCACCGTCAGCGGGGGAGAGGACCTGATTCCGTCCCGGACGCTCCGGGCCGTTTTCGAGGCGGCACAAAAACGCGCCGAGGCGATGGGCGACGAGTACGTCACCACCGAGCATCTCCTTCTGGGAATCCTGGAGGGGGACAGCCCGGCCGCGAAACGTCTGGCAGAGCAATCCGTCGAGGAGGGTGAGGTGTTGTCGGCGATGGAGGACATCCGTGGGTCACAGAACGTGACGGATCAAAACCCGGAGGAGAAATACGAGGTGCTGGAGAAATACGGACGGGATCTGACCGACCAGGCCCGTGAGGGAACCCTGGATCCCGTCATCGGCCGGGACGAGGAGATTCGCCGGCTGATGCAGATCCTGAGCCGGCGCACCAAGAACAACCCCGTGCTCATTGGGGAACCGGGTGTGGGGAAAACGGCCATCGTCGAGGGTCTGGCGCGTCGTATCGTGGAGGGCGACGTGCCCTCCGGGTTGAAGGACAAACGGATCGTCGAACTGGACGTCAGTGCCATGGTGGCGGGGGCCAAGTACCGCGGTGAATTCGAGGACCGGATGAAGGCCTTCATCCAGGAGGTCACCGAGTCCGAGGGAGAGATCGTTCTGTTCATCGACGAGGTCCACACGGTGGTCGGGGCCGGAGCGGCGGAGGGTTCGGTGGACGCTTCAAACATGCTCAAACCGTCCCTGGCGCGGGGTGAGCTTCGGGCCATCGGGGCCACGACCCTGGACGAGTTCCGGGAACACATCGAGGACGACCCCGCCCTCGAACGGCGCTTCCAGCAGGTCCTCATCGAGGAACCCTCGGTGGAGGACACCGTTTCGATTCTCCGGGGGCTCAAGGAACGATACGAGGCCCACCACGGGGTCAGCATCCAGGACTCCGCCCTGATCGGGGCCGCCCGTCTCTCCGACCGCTACATCGGGGACCGCTTCCTTCCGGACAAGGCCATCGATCTGATCGACGAAGCGGCCTCCGGTCTGCGGATCGAAATGGACAGCATGCCCACCGAGATCGACCGTATCGAGCGGGAGATCATGCAGCTGGAGATGGAGAAGCAGGCGGTCTCAAAGGAGGACGGTGACGAGGCGGACGAACGCCTCGAGGACATCGAACGTGAGCTCGCCGACCTGCGTGAACAGCAGGACGAGCTCAACGCCACGTGGAAACACGAGAAGGAAATCCTGGACCGTATCGGCGAGCTGCAGGAGGAGATCGAGCAGGCTCGCATCCGGCAGGAGCAGGCGCAGCGCGAGGGGGACCTCGACCGTGCCAGCGAGATCCAGTACGGGACCATCCCCGAACTGCAGGGGGAACTCGAGGACGCTCAGGCGGAACTCGAAACCCTCCAGGACGGCCAGCGCATGCTCAAGGAGGAAGTGACCGAGGACGACATCGCGGAGGTCGTCTCCCGCTGGACCGGCATCCCGGTCAATCGCCTCCTCGAAAGCGAACGGGAGAAGCTGGTTCGGATGGAGGAGCACCTCAGCCAGCGCGTGGTCGGACAGAACGAGGCCATCGAGGCCGTCTCCGACGCGGTCCGTCGGGCCCGGTCGGGGTTCAAGGACCCCCGGAAGCCGATCGGGTCCTTCATCTTCATGGGGCCCACGGGTGTCGGGAAGACGGAACTCGCCAAAACCCTGGCCGAGTTCCTGTTCGACGACGAGGACAACCTCATCCGGGTCGACATGTCCGAGTTCATGGAGAAGCACTCGGTGTCCCGGTTCATCGGGGCTCCTCCCGGGTACGTCGGCTACGAGGAGGGAGGTTACCTGACGGAGCAGGTGCGCCGTCAGCCCTACTCCGTCGTGCTCTTCGACGAGATCGAGAAGGCACACCGGGACGTGTTCAACGCGATGCTCCAGATTTTTGACGACGGGCGCCTGACGGACGGGCAGGGCCGCACCGTGGACTTTCGGAACACGGTGCTGATCATGACCTCCAACGTCGGCAGTGAGTACATCCAGGAGGCCTTCGAGGAGCACCCGGACCTGGACGAGGAGAGCCCCGAGTACCGGGAACTCGAGGAGCGGGTGACCGAGGAGCTTCGGCGAAATTTCCGCCCGGAGTTTTTGAACCGGGTGGACGACACCATCATCTTCCACAGCCTCTCGCCGGAGGACCTGGTGAGCATCGTCGACATCCAGCTGGAACGACTGCTTGAACGGGTCGCGGAGCAGAACCTCGAGCTCAGCCTCACCGACGAGGCCAAACAGCTGCTGGCGGAGGAAGGCTACGATCCCGTCTACGGTGCCCGCCCCCTGGAGCGTGTCATCCAGCAGCGGGTGGTGGATCCCCTGGCCATGGACGTCCTCGAGGGTGAACTGGAGGAGGGGGACCGCGTCCGGGTGGACGTCGAGGGCGACGCACTGACCTTTGAAACCTCGACGGAGGACGCCGAAGGATCCCGGCCGGCCGCGGCTGCCGCCGGCTGAGCGGAGATTGCCGCTCAGCGCAGGATGAACAGCAGGTACATCGTCACCAGGTAGAGCCCCCCCAGCAGGACCATTTCTCCCGAGACGGCCCGTCGCGGGGGGTGGTCTCTGCGCCAGAGAAGGGCCCCCGCCGCCAGGGCGAGCATGAGGGCTCCCCCAAGGAGGCTGACGCCGTGGGTCCAGCGGACGACCCCGAGGAGGCCGTAGCCGGGGGCCGCGAGGTCGCAGGGCAGGATGATGGCCAGGTTGAACAGGCAGCTACCCATGACGTTGCCCACAGCAAGGTTGACCGCGTCCAGCTGACGCAGGGCGACCCAGGAAACGATCAGCTCCGGCAGGCTGGTCACGAAGGCGAAGAAAAGGCTTCCGAAAAACATCTCACCGAGGCCGCTTCGGACCGCCAGCACCTTCCCCAGCACCGAGATTACGCCCCCGGCGGCGACCACGATCAAACCGAAGGTGACGAAGAGCAGCGTGCTGTGCGTCCGTCCCCGTTCCTGGTAGAGATCCACCGCGTCGAGACCCGGCTCCCGCGGGGGCGTCAGGACGGAAAACAGAAGGTAAACGCCGGCTGCGTACGCGACGAAGATCAAGATGGACGCCGGGCTGACCGGACCCGTCAGGGCGCCCAGGGTCGCCGTGCCCTCCACCGAGAACTCCACGGCGAGGAAACCGTACAGGAGGAGCACGACCAGGCCGGTTTTCACGTGGTGGGGGCTGGCCCGATCGAGGTATGCCCGTCCGTAAAACACGGCGAGGAGGGGCAACAGGAACAGGTTAAAAAGGTTGCTGCCGAGGATGTTCCCCAGGGCGAGATCCGGGGCGTCCACCAGGGTTACGGAGGCCACCGACATCACCAGTTCGGGCAGGCTGGTGATGGTGGAGAGCAGGATGACTCCGATGAACGTTCGTTCGAGCGACCACTTTTCGCCGAGCACGTCCCCGTAGTAGGTGACGCGGCTCCCGGCGACACAGACGGCGATCGAAAGTAGCACGAACCCGAGCCACGTCCAGGGCATGCCGAACCCTCCGGGGCTCATCGCGGGGGATCGAGGAAGAGGCTGAGGCATCCGGCGGGTATTATAGCCCGCCCCATCGACGTCGGGCGTACGGAGGCATGATTCGACCATGGTATCGACGCTGTGGCAGGTCGTCACTCGAGGGGTGGCCGGGTTGTTTTTCCTGGCCGGGGTGCTGTTCTACTTCGCGGTCTATTTTCAGCCGCCGGAACTCGAGGACACCACCCTGGGTCCGCTTGCCCGGGAGACCTACCGGTACACGCTCACGAAGATGGTGGACACCCCGGAGAACCGATCGGTCGGGGTCAGCCTGTCCGTGAGGGAAACCTCCTACCTGCTCGAGCTGCTGCTTCCGGCCTCCCGGGCCTACGGCTTCGAGGTGACCGACGTGCACCTTCGGGGCCGCGGTCCCGACGCCCACCTTCGGACCGTCTTTCGCGGCCCTCTTGATTTTTACTACCGGCTTGACTGGACCGGACAACTCTACCTTCGGGACGGACGGTGGCGGATTCACCTCACCGACCTGTCCGTCGGTCGAATTCCGGTGGGCTGGGCCCTGCCGTCCGTATGGGAACCCCGCTGGCCGCTCACCTGGTACCGGGGAGAGATCCACCTTGAGGAGGCCGAGCTGGACGGCCGCGGGCTGAGAGCTCAAGTGAAACGATTCAAGGTGCCGGTGCGGCTTCTGCTGCGCGGATCAACGCGGTCGGACGTTGAGTCAGCCGGTGTTCTTCAGCCCCGCCGCGATGCCGTTGACGGTCAGGTGAAGGGCGTCCAGACACTCCTGATCGACATCGTCCCCGGAACGCAGCTGACGTAGCAGGAGGAGCTGACCCGCGTGGAGTGGGTCCACGTACGGGTTTCGAAGACGGATTGACCGCCTGAGGGTGGGGTTGTGATCCAGCAGCGTCTCCCCGCCGGTCACGTCGAGGATCAGACGCCGCGTTCGTTCGAACCGCTCTCGAAGTTCCTCGAAGAACGCCCGGAGGGACGCCTCCTCCGCCAGCCGGGCGTATCCCCGGCCGATGTCCATCTCCGCCTTGGCCATGCTCATTTGAACGTTGTTCAGGAAGGACCTGAAAAACGGCCACTCCCGGTACAGGGTTCGCAGCCGTTCCAGCCCGTCGGGGGCTTCCTCCCGCACCCCCTCGAGACCCGCACCCACGCCCAGCCACCCCGGTAGAAGGTGTCGGTTCTGCGTCCAGGCGAACACCCAGGTGATGGCCCGAAGATCCCGGATCGAGGGGGATGCCGAGCGGGCGGATGGCCGGGATCCAAGGGTGATCAGGGACAGTTCGTCGAGCGGGGTGGCGGCATGCAGGTACTTTTCGAGTCGCTCGTCCCCGTAGACCGTCTCCCGA
>CAZEBV010000129.1:0-6827 GCA_964510695.1 uncultured bacterium | reverse complement strand
TCGGGACGAAGGTCGCGCCCGAGTTTCTCACGAACCCGCAGGGCCGCGTGCACGACCGCCGTGACGTAGGCACAGCCGGGATAAACCTTGACCGTGAGCGTGGGAAGGTGCCAGCGTGACCCCAGCGTCTCGAAGAACCCCGGCAGCGGATACTCCGAGAACGCCGCCAGGAAACCCTCCTCACCCTCCACCGTGCGCGGGTTGCCCCGAAGCCCCTCCCGGGCCCACTCCACCGCCCGGAGTCCGGTGCCGATGGGCTCGGAGGCGGTCATGATCTTGGCGTCCGACCCCAGGAACGCGTCGGTCAGCGGCCAGGGCGGCTGACCCAGGACCAGGGCAGCCGCGTGGGCGATCCGCTCGGGGTCCAGCCCTTCCACCACCCCGCGTCCCACGGCGGCCGCGACCCCGTGCATGTAGGCGGTCTGCTGACCCCGGAAGGGTCCGACGGCGGCGGCCGAGGCCAGCCGGGCGGCGACCTCGCTCGCCGCGGCCTGGGCCACCCGAATTCGCTCCCCGGACACGCCCAGCGCTTCCCCGTACACCAGCGGCACGATCAGTGCGCTGTGACCGGTGTGTCCGCCCAGGATGGTGTCGTCGAAGTCCAGGGCCATCGAAAGGGCGGCCAGCCCCCGACAGACCCCCGCCGGCGACACCGGCCGGGAGGTGGGCCACAGCGCAGGGGACCCGATGGCCTCGGACCCCCCGTGCTCACGCTCGATCAGGTTCACGAGCCGGGACCCCACCGGATGGGAAAGCGTCCAGTAGGCGGCCCCCAGGGTGCTCATGGTCTGGGCGCGAAGCGCCTGCTTCACCGCCGGCGAAAGATCGTCGCCGGACAGCCCCCGGGCCCAGCGAGCGGCTCGCATCAGCAGCGGTTCGGGGGAGGAGCCCATCACGAAACACCTCCACCAACAGGGCGGGAAGCCGTAAGGGACGCCGCCCGCCCCATCGCCGGCGGCGCCGTCGGAGCGGGGGGGGCGCTAGCCGGCCTCATCGAGGGCCGAAACCAGTCGGTTGAGCATCCGCGCGGCCGTCGGGGTGTGAAGGGGGGAGTTATTGTTCCCACAGCGGTAGTCCATGACACAGGCGGGGCAGCCCCGGGTGGCCGTACAGTCACAGGCCTCGATCAGGTCCCGGGTTCGGCGAGCCAGCGCCTCGAATTTCTCGAACATCGCCCGTGTGAAACCGAGTCCACCGTCCACGGCGTCGTACAGAAACACGGTTGGAGAACCGGTCTCGGGGTGGTCCGGCACGCTGAGCCCCCCGAGGTCGCGCTTCTCGATCAGCAGTTCAGTCGGCGCCATGTGGACCAGGCCGTGCTCCACGGCGTGAATCCCCCCCAGGAACGGGTCGTCCTCCGAATCGTCGAACTCCCCCGCCGCGGCGGGGTATTCCGCCGTCCCGTCGAGGCTCCGTGGGACCTCCAGCCAGAGGAGGTCGGTCCGAAGCGTAACCGGGTCGTCCAACCCGGTGGAGAGGGTTTCCTTCACCGTCTGGTTGCCGATGTCTTTCCGACGGTAAAGGGGATAATACACTTCGACTTCCCCCCGACCGCGGTGGAGTTCGAACGGCCCGACCGAGCGGGAGGTGCCCGGCTCGACGTTCTGGATGCGTGGTTTCCGGACGGCGTCCGTGTAGTAGTCGACGTCCGAGGCTTCCAGTTCCACGACCGGCCCGGACTCCTCCCGGAACGATTCCACCCGATACTGACGGCCGCGGTGAAGGTAAACGGCCCCCGGGTGAAAATCCCGGTAGGCTCGCTGTTTCGAGATGGACCGATCCAGGGTGACCACCTCGTCCCCGTCCCGAAGTCGAACCTCGAAGGTGCCCTGTCCGGACCCGTAGATGTTGATGTCGGCCTCGGGACGATCATCGCCGGTGTAGTGGACCTTCGAGTCGAGGTCCCCCGAGACGTCCCCCCGGCGCCTCAAAAACTCAACGCCGTCCTCAAGGCGCTTCCCGAAGTAGACGGTGTCCGGCCGTGTGAGCGGCATCTCGGAGGCCGCCACGGCGAGGTGCCTGAGGTACACCGCGTTGTTGTGGAGGTCGACCACGGCGTCCTCAACGGACTCCTCCAGCAGGTAGTCCGGGTGGTGCATGATGTACTGGTCGAGGGCGCTCTCGTGGGCCACCAGGACGTTGAGCACTCGGCGGTCGTCCCGGCCGGCCCGACCGGCCTGCTGCCAGAAGCTCTGCCGGCTCCCGGGATACCCGCTCAGGATCGCCGCGTCCACGCTTCCGATGTTAATGCCCAGTTCGAGGGCCGTGGTCGAAACCACCCCGTCCACGGCCCCGTCCCGAAGGTCGGCCTCGACCGCCCGCCGTTCCCGCTTGAGGTGACCGGCGTGGTAGGACTGCACCGCGGCCTTCCGATCGCGCTCGCGGAGGTATTCACGGGCCCAGCGGGCGTCCAGCTCGGTCATTTTGCGGCTGGGGGCGAACATCAGGGTTTGGTGGCCCGTTTCGACCAGATGGCCCAGGACTCGGCTCGATTCCCGATGGGTGGACTTCCGGTACTCCGCCTCCTCGTCGTATTTGGGGGGGTTCCAGAGCACGAGGTCCCGCGGCCCCCGTGGGCTTTCGTCCCGATCGATCACGGTCACGTCCCGTCCGGTCAGCCGGCGGGCGTGGTCGGCCGGGTTCCCGATGGTCGCGGAGGTCAGCACGAACCGCGGGTCCGCCCCGTAGGGGTCACTCTCCACCAGCCTCCTGAGCCGGCGGGTAATCCACGCCGCGTGAATGCCCAGGATGCCGCTGTAGGCGTGGGCCTCCTCGACGACCACCGTCCGAAGGTTCCGGAAGATCCGTTCCCAGAGGTGATGGTGAGGCAGGTATTGATTGAGGCCCGCGTAGTTGGTGATTACGACGTCGGCCCGATCGCGAATCGCCCGCTTCTGCTCGGCGGTGGCGTCCCCGTCGTACACTCCGACCTTCACGTCCAGGCCCAGCTGTTCGTACAGGGCGTCCAGCTCCTCCTTCTGGTCCGCCGAAAGGGCCCGCGTCGGATACACCAGCAGCGCGGTGGACGAGGGATCCTCCCGGAAGAGCCGGGCGATGTGGAGCGCGTACACGTAGGTTTTCCCGCTGGCGGTCGCGGTGCTCACGCAGACGTCCTCACCGGCGCCGAGGGCTAGCAGGGCCCGGGCCTGATGGCCCCACAGGTCGACGGGAAGCCGGTCGGCGATCGGGGACGGCAGGACCTCCCCGGGGGGTACGGTCTCGGCCGTTCGCCGCTCAAGGCGCCGGACGTGTTCAACCTGCCCCTCGTAGTCGGGGAAACCCTCCAGCTCCGGGGGGCGTTTCACGGCGTTCACGTCGGGGTCCCGCGGCTGCGTCGATCGTGTTCCTCGAGGGAAAAACGATCCAGGGGTGCCGGGGCCGCCCGGAGACGATCACGGAGGTGCTTCATGGCCATAACGTCGTCGCGACAGTAGGCGATCCAGCGGTCCCAGTCGGGTTCCTCGCCGGCACACCAGCGGACGTAGGCCCGGGCGGCGTCGGCGCCGTCGAGCCCTTCCCGACTCCGCTCGTACCCCAGACGACGCGCCACCACGTCCAGCTTCTGGGAACGCGCCGGAAGGCGGGCCCGGGGTCGAACCACGTCCTCCAGAAGATCGACGCGCCGGGTCTCAAGCCAGGTGGATCGATGGACCGGTTCGGCGTGCCGGCCGACGAACTCGTCCAGCCAGCGGAAGTCGAACCCGTTCCCGTACCAGGCCACGAAGGTGCGATCCGCGGCCTCCTCGTGGACCCAGCGGGCGAACCGTCGGGGCACCGTCCGGGCATCATCGGGATCCCGTGTCTGAAGGAAATAACGGTACTCCCCGGTAACCTCGTCGTAGGCCCCGATCTGCCAGACGTTCGAAACCGAGGTCGCGGCGTCGGTCTCGATGTCGATGTATACGACGGACTCGTCCGCGAGGGGATCCGAAGCAAACCAGACGGGGCGTTCCTCCGCCAGGGCCCGGGCCCCCGCCAGCAGAACACAGGCGTAGTAGGGACCGATCCCGGGAAGGTCCATCAGGGTCGCCGGATCGAGGTCCAGCATCTGCTCCCGACGTTCGATCCCGGCCCGATTCAGCGCCCGTTCTTTCTCCCATCCCACCCCGGGAACCGCCCGAAGTCCCACGTGTGAACTTCGCACGGTTTCCTCCAGGTAGACCCCCTCGCGATCATCCAGACGGAGGGAAGGGATGGCACGATCGAACTGATCCTCCACGGGCTGCGAGCCGTACAGCAGCGATTCCCGGGCATCCCCCGGCGGAAGGGACCGGCCGGCGGGCAGGTTCGCGGACAGATGATGGGTCCGCTCGGGGAATCGATCCGCGAAGCGCCGATACGCTTCGAGGCCCGACCAGGCGGCCTCCATGGCGTGAGGGTCCAGGGTCTCCTCGACCGTGGAATCAACCACGCAGGGGGCTTTGGGGAGGGAGGCTTCCCCGGCGTTCGGGAGGTCGTCGTCCAGCGAAACAAGCACCATGTACCGCCGTTCCGCGTGGACCTGAACATCGGACCGATCGAGCGCCAGCACCGGCCCCGGAACCCGCTGCTCCAGCCAGCGGCGACGGCGGGGACTGACCTCCCCGGTCACCAGAAGGGCGGACGGGTCGAGATACCCCAGCAAATCATCCACGTCGTGCCCGGAGAAACGGGACAGGTGCGCCTCCTCGAGGCTGACGATCCGATCGGCGGGCTCCATCACGGTGTCCTCGCGGGAACGTTAGAGCGACCCTCTTCGCGGGAGGTCTGAACCCAGCTTATAACACGCAGGAGCACCTCACGAGCCCGAACGACGGACCGATTTTCGAGACGGCCGACCCCCTCACGAAAAACGGCGAGCCTCCCGGGTCACACCATGACCATCACGCCGTAGTAAAGCCACAGGAGGACCAGGATGATTCCACCCACCATCAGCCCCGTGTAGGCGATCAGGGCCGCCAGGCCCTCGGCGGTCTCCTCTTCCTCCTCGTTCACGGCGGTAATGCCCACCCAGACCCCGAGGTAAAACATGGTGAACGCCCCGGTGTAGTACTTCAGCACCTGCCAGACAAGATCCAGCATGTAGGACGACCTCCCGGCGATGATCGAGTCTCCGAACGGCGGGTGTCATGGATCGAGGGTCGACGGTCCGGCGTCCCCCGAACGTTTTAGCGGTGTCCGGGGATCCGCCGGGAAAACCCTTCGAGCTTCCAAGGATGGTAACGCACCCGAAGGAAAAAAAGCGAGCTCGCATGTTATGCAACTGTTATTATGCTGTTATTATACGTGGTGTTATCGGATGTTGAAGCCGCGGGACCCGGATTTGTTCCCGGGACCAGGGTCAAGGGGGAGTCCAGCGATGGCCCCGCAAAGCACCTCGACGTCGGAAGCCCCTCCTTCGGGGGCGACCGGGACCGGGGACGAGAACCGCCCGTCCGGCCCCACAGGGTGGGAGTGGTTCAAGCTTTACACCCGGTTCATGATCGCCTCGGATCCCCTGGACGTCTTCACGGAACTGGCCCGTGAGCACGCCCCCCTCGCCCGCTTCCAGCAGCCCCGGATCGACGTCGACGTCTACGTGATGACCCGGCCCGAGAACATCGAGCACGTGCTGCTTCGCAACCCCGAACGCTACATTCGTCCCACCGGGAACGCCGGAGGAGGCAACCTCGATTACGTCCTGGGCCAGGGCCTGCTCACGAGCCAGGGTGAACTCTGGGAACGCCAGCATCGGCTGATCGCCCCGATGTTCCACCGGAAGAGCGTCCGAGGGTTCGCGGAGCTGATGCTGCGTGAAACCCGTCGGATGGTCGATCGCTGGGCCCCGAGCGCCCGGGCCGAGGAACCGCTGAACCTGCTGGAGGAAATGAAGCGGATCACCCTTCTGGTGATCGCCAAATCCCTCTTCAGCGCGGACGTCGAGGAGCACGTCAGCACCGTCCGGGACGCCCTTCGGACCTTCCGGGCCAACAACACGCGAGGAATCTGGGAGCTGCTTCGTCCCCCGTTCTGGGTTCCCACCCCCCGCAACCAGCGGATCAAACGGGCAAAGGAAAACCTGGATGAAATCGTCTACGGGTTGATCGAGGACCGGCGGGGCCACGAGGAGGAGTACGAGGACTTTCTGTCGATGCTCATGCTGGCCGAGGACGAGGAGACCGGCGAGCGGATGGACACCGAACAGATCCGCGACGAGGTCATGACCTTCTTCCTGGCGGGCCACGAGACCACCGCCAACGCCCTGACCTGGACGTGGTTCCTCCTCGGCCGCCACCCGGAGGTCCACCGGCGAGCCCACGAGGAGGCCGTGCGTCACCCGATGGACGACGGCTTCGACAGGGAGGCCTACGGGAACCTCACCTTCATCGAACGGGTTATCAAGGAATCGATGCGGGTCTATTCTCCGGTTCCCATCACCGCCCGGATGGCCACCGAGGACGACCAACTGGCCGGACACCACATTCCGGCCGGCAGCATCATGATCACGAGCCCCTACGTGGTCCATCGCCTCCCGGAACTCTGGGAGGAGCCGATGCGGTTCGAGCCGGACCGCTTCAAACCGGAGAACGAAAAGCAGCACGAGCGGTTCGCCTACTTCCCCTTCGGCGGGGGACGACGCATCTGCACGGGGCGGGAGTTCGCCAAAATGGAGGCCCGACTGATCCTGAGCCAGACCCTTCGCCACTACCGCCTGGAGCTACAGGACCCCGAAACCGCCCCGGGCCGGGACTCGGCGGTTACCATGGAACCCGGCCGCCCCCTGAACGTAATCCCCAGGACCTGGTAACCCCCCCGGGCGGGGGGGCGGGGGGGGGGGGGGGGGGGGGGGGGGGGGGGGGGGGGGGGGG
>CAZEBV010000128.1:0-6834 GCA_964510695.1 uncultured bacterium | reverse complement strand
CAAGCGAATGGTGGAACACCACCGGGACGTGGTCATCCTCCTGGATTCGATTACACGCCTCGCGCGGGCCTACAACCTGACCGTGCCCACGAGCGGGAAGGTCCTCTCGGGCGGGGTCGACTCGAACGCCCTCCACAAGCCGAAGCGTTTCTTCGGAGCCGCCCGCAACATCGAGGAGGGGGGGAGCCTCACGATCATCGCCACGGCCCTCATCGAGACGGGAAGCCGGATGGACGACGTCATCTTCGAGGAGTTCAAGGGCACCGGGAACATGGAGATCAACCTGGTGCGTGAACTGGCCAACAAGCGGATTTTCCCGGCCATCGACCTCAACCGTTCCGGGACCCGAAAGGAAGAGCTTCTGCTCGAGGAGGACACCCTGGAGAAGGTCTTCCTCCTCCGGAAAGCCCTGAGCCAGCTCCCCCCGAGCGACAGCATGGACATGGTCCTCGAGAAAATGGCCGAGAGTGAAAACAACGAGGAGTTTTTGAGCATGATCAACAGCTCGCAGTCCTGAGGCATAGGGGAGGGACGTAACGCACCGACCGAAAACGCGTGGCCTACCGGGCACGGGGTTAAATCTCCGACGACGGTCCGCCGATAAGCTAGACAGGTACGCCCTGCATACCCCTCCTCATCCCGGCGGAAGGTGGGACGCGCCTCCTTATGGCCCCTCATTCACGGGTGCAGAACCGACGGCGCCGGAAGCGGCGGCACGTGGTGGTCGGGTCGGCGGGCCTATTTCTCGTGCTTCTTTTCCTGCTGGGAGCCTACCCCTACATGTCGAACACCGAGGCCAGCGATCCTTCGGTGGAGAATCCCGTCGGCCACGACCTGATGACCCGTTCGACTCCCCAGGCGAACCAGGACCCCTTCGGCCACGTGACCACCGCGGAACTGAACCGGCGGGTGCCCGACGAACGTACGACCACCCACCGCTTCGCGCAGACGAAGACCCTGGATTTCGTGGAACACACCGTCCAGCAGGGCCAGACCCTGTGGTCCATCGCCCGACAGTACGGGCACCGCACCTACACGATCGTCTCCGCCAACTACGATCGACTCAAACACCGGGAGTACCTCCCGACCGGGATTACGCTGAGAATTCCCAACCGTGACGGGATCCTGGTAACCCTTCACCGAGGCCAGACGCTCTGGGACCTGACCCGAACCTATCAGGTGGAGCGAAAACACATCCTCCGCTTCAACGGGATCGAGGACGGCGGGTCCCTGCGGGCCGGGGAGGATCTGTTCATTCCCGAAGCTCACCCGGTGAACCCCTACAAGTACCGGCTCTTCCAGGAAGGACAGCATCCGCTCGCGTGGCCCGTCGGGCCGGCGAGACGCAACGTGTCGTCCGGTTTCGGGATGCGGAACCACCCGGTCTACGATCGCCGCATCAAACACACCGGCATCGACATCGCCGCGCAGTTCGGCGTGGCCGTCCTGGCCGCCGAGGCCGGCACGGTGAACCACGTGGGCCGCATCAACGGCTACGGCCGTGTCATCGTCCTCAAGCATGAGGGGGGGCTCAAAACCGTTTACGCCCATCTAAGCCGGACGCTGGTCAAGAACGGTCAGTTCGTTCAGCAGGGACAGCGCATCGGTCAAACCGGCAGTTCCGGGTTGACCACCGGCGTGAACCTTCACTTCGAGGTCCGCCGGTCGAACGTGCCGAAAAACCCGCTCAAGTTCCTCCCGTAACCCCCTCAGACTTCCCGCGGCGCCGAGGAACCTGCCGAAGCTTCCGGCGAGGGGAGAGCCGGGCCCCTTGCCTTAGCTTGTGTCGGCCCGCGTTCCGACAACGCGCCATATGGGTTGACTCATCATGAGTTCCGATAAGTTATATTATGTAATAGTAATGCACCAGCGGTCAGACTGGCTCCGGAGATCGCCCTGAACAGAAAATTCAACGCACAGACGGATGCCGCCACATGTAAGAAAACTCGGCGTCCCCACCCTTCCGCGGCGCTCGTTACCAATCCCGGTCAGCCGACCGAGGGTCTGACATCCGTGGGACGGTCAGGCCGACGGCTGGCCTGATGGGCTCAGAACGGCCGGCCCGTCCGATTCCGATCAGTGACTCATCGACCCCCGGTGCCACCCGTGCGCTGACACGACGAGAAAGCCCACCGGTGTATCGCCGCTGATCGATTCAGCGGGTGTCGTCCGACCCGTGGGACCGCAACACGACGTGAGTCCGGCCCATCAAACCCAACCGCCGGAGAATCATTTAAACGACAGGCTGCCCAAGAGCGTCCAAACACTGACGGTCGGCAATCCAGTCGGCGGCGTCGGAGGCTCCGGACCGTTCGATCGAACAGCCCCGACACGCCACCGGCCGTCCGACGGTTCCCACCTGGTCGCGGCCCTGAATGTAAGCGATCCCGAGCCGTTGTCCAGAACCCGGAGGGGTTACACCCGTAAAGCATTGGACAGCGATCCGTCCCCTCCTGACCGTGAGCTGGCGGTAGCTCACGGTCAATGGCCACTTCCGATAAGTTTCTGGGGAGGCAGTGCTAATTCCACGTGATTTTGACCCAAAGGCGAATCAAAGGCTGCCACCGAGTTGAAGCCAACGGGGCTCAGCCCGGTATGATCCGGTCGGATTGAACCTCAGTCCACCAAAATGAGCTCCCACCGGACTCGGGGGAGCTATCAGTCCCCTCGGAGGTACGCCGGGGGTTTCACCCGGATCATCGACTCGCAGCGCGCCCGGAGGGCCCGGCCCGCCTTTCGGTCGTCAAATTCACGGGGGACCTCTTCTCGGTCCGCCCAGAAACGTCCGGTCACCCCCTCGAGGTCGGGACTGACGGCGGCCCAGGTCGGGGTGTCCGCCCCCTCCTCGGGGGTGCTCCCCACCAGGTAGAAAGCCCATCGGGCGAACCATCCCCACAGACCCGACTGATACCGGGTGATGCGGGTGTTGACCCCGCCGGGGTGGACGGCGTTGACGGTGACCCCGCTGTTCCGCAGCTGCTCGGCCCGCTGCCAGCTCAGCATGCGGTTGGCCTGTTTGCTCTGCATGTAGGCGTGTCGTCCCACGAACCGGCGCCGCTCGAACTCGAGGTCATCCAGGTCGAGTCGACCGGCCATGCGGGAGGCGACGTTCACGATACGAGCCGGCCGGGAGACTTTCAGGAGGGGCGAAAACCACTCGCTGAGGAGGAAGTAGCCCATGACGTTCACGGCCCAGGTTCGTTCCAGTCCGTCGGGGGTCATACGACGCCGGGAGGGCCAGATGCCGGCGTTGTTCACCAGGACGTCCAGACGGTCGTAGCGATCGTCAACGCGTTCACAGAAGGATCGAACCGAGGATTGATCGGAGAGGTCGACCTGCATCAGATCCAGTCGGTCCGGGTCGGTCTCCCGGGCGATGCTCCGGCGGGCCTCCCCTCCTCTCTCGCGGCTGCGGCAGGCCATGATGACCCGCCCCCCGAGGGCGGCCAGGTTGTAGGTGATCGCCCGCCCGATGCCGGCGTTGGCCCCGGTGACGAGCAGCACCCGGCCAGTCAGATCGACGTCGGGAAAACGGGGAGTCACGGCGGTGGGACTCCGATCCCCGGACAGTTAAAAGTCAGGGTGATCCCGGACCCGGGCTCGGGGAAACTCAGAGAGTGATCGACGAACCGGGGTGGCTTAGTCCGCGAACCGTTCGGAGAGACGGTAGTAGCTTCGGGTGACGAACCGTCCGGCCGGGGTGCCCAGCAGAGTGTCCCGGTAGGTGCGGAGGGTTTCGTGGAGTCCCGGAACCGGAAGCGTCCGTTCGACCAGACACCCACCGCCCGACCCGCTCCCGGATCCCTCGGTGCCCTTCACGGGAGATCCACCGGGCTGGGCCACCTGCTGGAAGGTCGGACGGTTCACCCACTGCATGTTCGGCAGTTCGATGGTCAGGAAAGCGGTCTGTGTGATGTTGTCCCGCTCGGCGTCGTATTCCCAGTCGGCCACCGCGGCGGAGCCGAATCGGGTCTCCAGGTCGCTGGCGGTTTGAGCGAGCGCGTCCCACAGAGCCTGGCGGCAGGTGGCCATGTCGCCGTCCCCGCAGTAAAACTTACTGGTGGGATTCGCGACGGGATCCCCCAGAACCATGCGCCAGTCCTTCTCCAGGTGACCGTAAGGGCCGCTCTGGAAGGCCGACCCCTGTCCGCCGCGCGGGCTGTCCTCGCCGGTGCCGATCAGACCGGCAATCGTGTCACCGAAGGTGCCCCGGACGAGGTGCTCGAGCGCCGCGTCTCCGATCTGAACCGCGACACCGTGATCGTAGGTAGCGGAGGTGTCCGGGGTCAGCGGGTCGGTGTCCACTGGGGCGTCCACGGGATCGACGTCCCGGCGGTGACCCCCGCTGGCCACCCAGTCCGCCAGCCGGGCCCGCATGTCCGCCAGCCGGGCCGTGGGCGCCGTGCCCGGCTCCAGGATACGCAGCAGGAAGGGAAAGAGCTCCTGAGGCTTGAGGTCCCGGGTCCCGCCGTCAATCATGACTTCGACGGCGTCCGAACGGGTCAGGTTCGAGGGGGCGTTGACCCGCTCGAGGAGGGGATTCTCCAGGAGCTGGGAACGATGGGCCGTCATGCCGCCCGCTCCGAATTTCGGGGCCTGCTTGCCGTTCCAGTCCACCAGGTAACCCTGATCGGGGTTCACCGAGTGAGGGTTGTTCCGCGGATCGAGGAACCGGCCCGTCCAGTCCCACTCCCCGGTTCCCCAGGTCGGCAGCCGGGGGTCCGTTCGAGCGTCCCGGATCGGACACCGGCAGCTGTGCTTGTACGCGATGTCCTGTGAATCCACGTAGAACCAGTTGAAGGTCGCCTCGACCCCCTCCATGGCCTCCTGAAAGGATTCGGCTCCACTGGTCATGAACTGCGGGTTGTTGATGCGTTTGAAGCCGAGGGCACTTTCGGTTTCCCGGTTGAAGGTCGAGCGCTGCTTGGTGACGGCCACGGGCCGCCCGTCGACGGTCCCCCGGTGCGTCACGAACCCGTGCTCCGTCATCTGAATCACGAAGGTTTCCGCCCCGGTGTGCTTCTCGTAGACGTCCATCGCCCGGCACTCCCCGTTGTAGACGTAGTGGGTGGAGTCCAGGGTCGGAGCACTGCCGTCGGGCTCGCAGAGCTTCATCGCCCACTGGTCCTCGATGTCGGCCCCGGAGGAGGTGGCCGACCAGGCGTAATCGGTCCCGCGGCCCAGCTGCACGTACATGTTCACCCCCGCGAAGGCCGCCCCCCGCGACTTGATGCCCGGCCCCTCCACGGCCATCTCCA
This sequence comes from uncultured bacterium, assembly GCA_964510695.1. GTDB lineage: Bacteria > T1Sed10-126 > T1Sed10-126 > T1Sed10-126 > CAZEBV01 > CAZEBV01. The sequence continues at coordinate 1,576 of CAZEBV010000128.1, read as the reverse complement.
CCAGAAGCTGCGGCAGGAAATAGGAAGTCTGGGGGCCGAAGACGGCCACCGGATGACCCGATCGGGTGTTGGATCCTCCGACCACGAGCGCGTTGCTCATCGACGCCTCACCGTCGTAGAGCTTTTTTAGCCCGTCCGCGATCCGTTTGGTGATCCGTCGAGCGGCCGGGCTCAACTCGCCGGGGCTGACGGTCGACTCAGCCGTGATCGTCCGGGTGGTGCCGCCCGTGGTCGTGGTGGACGTGGAAACCGGCTGGAGCTGATCCTGGATCGAACCGGGATCCAGGAGGGCCGTGCTGGAGGTGTCGATGTTCGTGTGGTCGTTGTAGGGGAACGGCTTTTCGAGGACGGTGACGTATTCCGGATCGTGTTCCGCGTTGAAATCTTCCCAGAGCCGCTCGGCCCGAGTGTCGTTGAAATTCTGACGGAGGGCGTTCAGGAACCGATTGTTCCCGAGTTCGTTCGACCCGCCGGTGCCGAAGATGCCGGTCACCAGGCTTGAGATCGCCACGACATCCTCCATTTTGAATTTCTCGGGGCTAACACCCAGGCCGATATCATACTGCACGGGCCTCACGGACGAATCGTTCTGGGCCTCCTCCACGAACTGGTTGATCCCGTCGATGTAGGCCCGGGCGTCCCGGCAGACCTCACGCTGTTCCTCGGTTCCGCTACAGCCCCGCCGCACCTGCTCGGTCAGGTCCGATTCCCGGTAGGGGGCCACCTCCAGCTGGTCCCGGTCCCGGTTGACCACGGAGGGAATCGCGGGCAGGAAACTCGCCAGCTTCGCCCGGCCCAGGTGACGCAGGATGTCCATCAGCCAGAGTCGGTCACGGGCCGTCGCGTACCCGATCCCGTACATGGTGGCGTGGCGCGTGCGTCCCTCGATGTGGGGGATCCCGAAACGGCCCCGTTTAATTGTCACCCCGTCGATGGGAGATCGGATTGTTTCGGCGCGTTCGGCCGGTAGGTGGATGGGGGCATCTTTGTAATATTCCAGCAGCTCCGTGTCGGACTGGATACTCGTGTCGAAAACGAGCGACTCGTACATGTGCATCTGGTCCGCATGGTGGTCCGGCAGCGGACCGGAGCAGTCGGGGAAGTCCGCGAGTCCACCGGGACAGTGAGTGTTGATTTCGCTCATGGTGATTCGTCCCCGTTGACCGGGAGGCACGACGTTCAAGAACTCCTGGACCTCGGGACCCCCGGTGGAGGTCGCGTGAAGGGGGGAACCGATGGGCAGCATGGCAAGCAAAGACAGGGCCACTATGAAACTGAACAGGGTGGAAAAATCCGGAAGGCAACGTGAGGTATCAGAAACCAGGGGCACCGTAAACGACCTCTCCTCCCGTGGGTGATTCCGTTTCACTGCTGCTGGAAACGCATCGGGTAGAAACACTTAGAGTATTGCTGTGTCACTGGTTGTCAACCTCCTCCCCGGCCGGCCCTCCTCGCCGACCCTGCCGATGCGCTCTGACACCGACCGTTCAGGCCAGCACGAACGCGAAGAACGGAAGGAATATCACGGCTACCTTCCCCATCAGTTTGATCAGCACGTTGAGGGAGGGACCGGACG
>CAZEBV010000127.1:0-6839 GCA_964510695.1 uncultured bacterium | reverse complement strand
GGTGGACGCCTACGAGTCACGGCCGGACCCCGAGCCCGAGGAGATGTTTCGCCACACCTACGAGACCCTCACGGATCCCCTGCGTGAGCAGCTGGAGGATTTCCGGTCGGTGGAGGACGATGATGACTGACCCGGCCACCCTGGTGGACGCCCTGAACCGGGCCCACTTCGAGGTGATGGAAGCCGACGGGAGGGTCGTCGTGATGGGGGAGGACGTCGGCGTCAACGGCGGGGTCTTCCGGGTCACCGAGGGCCTGCTGGAGGAGTTCGGCGAGCGGCGGGTGATGGACACCCCGCTGAGCGAAAGCGGCATTCTCGGCACGGCGATCGGGATGGCGACCTTCGGGCTGAAACCGGTGGCGGAAATTCAGTTCTCGGGGTTCCTTTACCCCGGGATGGATCAGATTGTCTCCCACATGAGCCGGCTTCGCACCCGCAGCCGGGGCGGGTTGAGCTGCCCCGTCGTGATCCGGGCCCCCTACTCCGGCGGGATCAGCGCGCCCGAGCATCACTCCGAGAGCCCGGAGGCTTTGTTCGCGCACGTGCCCGGGCTCAAGGTCGTCACACCCTCGGGGCCGCAGACGGCCCGGGCCCTTCTGCACGGGGCCGTCGCCGACCCGGACCCTGTCCTGTTCCTCGAACCGAAGCGCATCTACCGTTCCTTCCGCCGCCCGCTGGAGGAGGACGCAGAGCCCGTGCCCCCGGGTCGGGCGCGGGTCGTCCGAGAGGGCGGTGAGCTGACGATCGTAAGCTGGGGCGCGATGCTGCGGGCGGTCCAGCGGCTCTACGAGGAGGAGGACGACCTGCCCGACGCCCGGATCGTGGACCTTCAGTCCCTGTCGCCGATCGACGGGACCACCGTCGCCGAATCGGTCCGGAAGACCGGCCGGGCGCTGGTGGTGCAGGAGGCGCCCCGCAGCGTCAGCCTGGCCAGCGAAGTGACGGCGCTGATCAACGAACGGGCGTTTTTGCACCTCGAAGCCCCCGTCGAGCGGGTGACGGGGTTTGATACAGTCATCCCGCTGGCCCGGCTGGAGGACGATTACCTGCCGGGACGAGAACGAATCCTCCAGGGCATCCGAGACGTGGTCACGTTCTGAGGCCCGCCGTCAGGTTGGGCCCCGAGTAAGGGGAGGCTCGAGGGCGATGGAGTTCAAACTGCCCGACGTGGGGGAAGGCATCCACGAGGGCGAAATCCTCCGCTGGCACGTGCAGGAGGGGGAGTCGGTCGAGGAAAACCAGACCCTCGTTGAAATCGAAACGGACAAGGCCGTGGTCGAGATCCCCAGCCCCTGCGCCGGCGTCGTCGCCTCCCTGCCCCACGAACCGGGGGACGTCGTGGACGTGGGAGAAACCCTGATCGTCATCGACGAGGGGAAGGAGGCCGGGACCGTGGTGGGGAACCTCCCCGATGAAGACGATGAAGCCCCCGACGACGTCCCCGGCGGGGACGGACAAAACGGCCCCGTGCCCGCCGCACCCGCCACCCGCAAACTGGCCCGGGAACTCGGGGTGGACCTGAACGAAGTCGAGGGCACCGGACCCGACGGGCGGGTGATGCCCGACGACGTTCGCCGCCGCGCCGAGGGTGAGGACGAGGGGGACCACGTCCGCCGGGTGCCCGTCCGGGGGGTTCGCCGAAGCGTGGCCGAGACCATGGCGGCCAGCCAGCGGGAAATGCCCCAGGCTACCCACACCGACGCCGCCGACGTGACCGAGCTTCGGGCGGCGCTCGAACGCCGCAGCGAGACCCTTACCTGGACGGTGCTTCTGGTTCGTGCGGCCGCGGCGGTGCTTCCGGACCATCCCCGCGTCAACGCCCGGTTCGACGCCGACGCCGAGCAGATCGTCGAGCCGAAGCACGTGCACATGGGCGTTTCGGTGGACACGGAGGACGGCCTGATCGTGCCGGTCGTCCGGCGGGCGGAGGAGAAGGACCTGGACGAGCTGGCGGCCGACATCAGCCGACTCGTGGCGGGGGCGCGGGACCGTTCCCTCGACCTCGAGGAGCTTCGCGGGGCCACCTTTACCGTGACCAACATCGGGGCCATCGGCGGCCGCTGGGGCGTGGCCCGGGTGCCGCCGGAACAGGGGTGTGTGCTGGTGGCGGGTCGGGCGGCGCGGGAACCGGCGGTCCACGACGGCGAGGTGGTCCCCCGGGTGCAGCTTCCGCTGTCCGTCAGTTTCGACCACCGACTGCTGGACGGCGCCGACGTCGCCCGGTTCACCAGCGACCTGATCGACGAACTCGAGGACGATCGCCTGCTCAACGGAACCTAGAGGCCTTGGAGCTCTCAATACCCGGAGCGTTCGTCTTCATAAAAGCAGAGCGAAAGCCGGGAAAATACGGCATGAGGTTGGACGACCGGCAGCGCACTCGGTACCTTTCAAAACCAGCAGCAGTTTTTGAACCACGCTGTCCCCAGGACCTCCCGGGGTGATCCGGTTGGCGGCTGATGGAGACAACAGCGATCAGGAACCCGAGGCCATCGAGGATATCGACCCCGAGTACGTCCGGGAGAAAGCCGAGGGAGTCGACCGTGAAGACCTGGAGGAAGTCCTGAATCGAGCGGACGAGATCGAGGACCGGTTTTCCGATGGCGGCCCGCTGGAGCGGTTCCTGGAGGACTTCAGGCTGTTAATGAGTCTCCTGTCGGACTACTGGAAGGGCGAGTACTCGAAAATCCCCTGGTGGGGTATCGCTTCGATCGTTTTCACCCTGCTTTACGTCCTTAACCCCGTGGACCTCATCCCCGACTTTATCCCCGTGGTGGGTCAGCTGGACGACGCGGCCGTCATGGGAGCCTGTCTCTATTTAATAGAACAGGAACTCCACGAATATAAACAGTGGAAAAAGGGGGACGCCTAGGACCCCATCGCCCTCCTCGCTCCTCCTGAGGGATCGGGGCGGCTGAATTGATGGTCGGGCCTCGGAGACGTTCCAGGGTCACCTGATGGCGTTGAAGGTGAATGAATTCAGGGAGCCCCTCACGTAGAATTTACTCGGTGGATCGAGTGGGTTTGCGTTCCCTCCCCGGCTCCAGCATGACCCCCACGATAGCGCCCAGCGTCGAAACACCGATGGTGAGAAGCGCCCAGGCCAGGAGGGTCTCGACGGCGATGCCCGCCTCCAGCAGCCAGCCCATGAGAGCGGGACTCAGCGACGTGCTGAAGACCACCAGCGACGAGAACAGGGAGCGGATCCGCCCCAGGACTTCCGTCCCGTAAAGCTCCGCCCACAGGGCCGTCTTGATGCTTGTGCCCGTTCCCATGGTCACCCCCAGCAGGCTCATGTAGCCAAACGCGGACCAGCTACCGGGATGATAGTAGGCGAACGTCAGCGCCCCCGCGAACGGCACCAGGTAAAACGGGAACAGGACCCGGGCGCTGTAGCGGTCCACAAAGGGACCGACCCCGAGGGAGAAGACGATCCGGGTGAAGGCGTAGCCCGTGAAAGCCGACGCCAGCAGGGGCACGGACCAGCCAAGATGGTCGGCCACCGTCGTCTGATAGAGGAACAATCCCGTCAGCCAGAACGCCGGCAGGACGACGGCGGGGGCCAGCAGCCAGAAGCGGATTTCACGAAGCACCGAACGGTAAACCGCGAGGGAGCCGTCGTTCGAGGGATTCCGCTCGTCCCCGTCCGTCGTTCGTCCAGGCTTCCACGGGTCGGTCAGGGAGGATGTCCCCAGCAGCCAGAACTGAAGTGGAAGGAAGACGAGGGCAATCGCGGTCCCGAGGATCACCAGGGTCCACCGCCAGGACAGCAGCCCCAGCAGAGCGGTCACGAGCATCGGCAGGGTACCCTCTCCCACCGGGAGCCCGAGGTTGATGATGCTGAGGGCGCGTCCCCGGTACTCCCGGTAAAAACGTCCGATCGCCGTCTTGGCGGTGTGGGTGCTCAACCCCTGTCCGGCCAGCCGAAGCAAAAACAACCCCGGGATCAGGATTATGACGTGCCCGGAGAACGCCGTCGTGAGGGCCCCCAGGACCAGCCCGACGATAACCAGCAGGCTGTAGGGTCTGAGGGGGACGCGATCGATCCATCCCCCGACGAGGGGAATCACGGCGGCACTGGCCAGCGTCAGCAAAGAATAGATGGACCCGAAGCTGGCCCGTGACAGATCGTGGTAGGCGATGAAATAAGGCACGAATAGAGAAAGCAGAAACGTCTGGCCGAAACTCGACAGGAAGGTGAAGTTCAGGCCGAAGGTGAGCGGCCGGTGTTCCCGGACGCAAAACTGCCAGAAGGAACGGGGAGCGGCCGTGGACAGGTTCATGGGTGGGGAATGGCCTCGTTTCCGGAAAGAAGCGCTCATCAGCGGACGGGAAGGGACGGTCTCACGGACCGCCCGGGCCCGAAGCTTCCCGCTGTCCGCGTAGTATAAAGATGACACGTCCACCCGATAGCCTCGCAGGAAGAAAGGAACCTCACCTCGAGGGGTCTTTCACCAGAGCTTTGGAATCACGGCCCTCGGTGAGGTAACCCTCCCCTTCGGAAGGCAAATCAACGCCGGTTTTAATGGATCACGATCCTGTTCGTGGATCACTGCTCGGACAGCCGTTCCCGCCGGGCCCACCTCTGTGCTCCCGGGAGGCGCTGCCTCTTGACTGGTACGACCCATCGACGGATAGCTCCAACACCACGACGTCTCACCAGCCGGTGTCCCGCTGCCTTCGTTCAACCAACGCTCGTCCGAGCCGAACGATGTCGTCCCGACCGTCCTTTCCGTTTTCCAGCACCGACCACCACCGCTCCGGCACGGACGAGACGCCGTGGTAGGCCCCTGAGATCGCGCCGGTCATGGCACCGATCGTGTCCGTGTCCCCGCCCAGTCCCACGCTGTAGACCAGGGCCTCTTCGAAGGACGACGGGTTGACCAGAAACGCGTACAGGGACGTCGGGGCCGATTCGAACGCCCGGCTCGTACAGCCGAGTTCCTGGACGATTCGGCCGGGATCCGCGGGCGTCGGCTCCGACTTCAAAAGATGCCGCGTCGTCTCCAGCTGATCCGAGAGCACGCCGTTCCGGTCGAGGTCGTCGGGCAGATGATCCAGGAGATCCCGGACCCATTCATCCGGATCGACCCCGGACGAGCCCCCGTCCTGAAACGCTTTCGAGACGGCATACGCCTGCAGAAAGCTGGAGCCGATCCCCAGGGGATGAGCGTGGGTCAGCCCGCAGGCCGACCGAACGGCGTCCTTGAGCTTCCCCGGCTGTCCCGCGTAGAGAATTCCCACCGGGGCGATCCGCATCGACCCCCCGTTGCCGAAGGATCCCCCGTCGAAGACCTGCCCGGATGCCTCCCGGACGTCCACGCCCTGCCGCCACTTCCTGAACACCGTCCGGGTGCCCTGACCGTAGCCGCGGTCCGGATCAAAATGCTCCAGGTACGATTCCACGAGATGCTCGAGGTCAATCCCCCCCGCCTCGATGAGGGACTTCGCCGTCGCCACCATCATCTGAGTGTCGTCCGTGTAGGTCCCCTTCCCCAGCCGGGCGTCCAGCATTTCATCCACCGCACCGTGCTGCTGCTCAATCCGTCGATACGACCATCCCTCCACGGGCATCCCCAGGGCGTCCCCCACGAAGGTCCCGATGAGCGCGCCGACGGCTCGATCCTCCCGGGGCGTAAGGTCGGCCGGAAAATCATGGTTTGAGGGTGTCCCGGTCATGGTCCTAAGCTCCCGTGTTTCCCTCCAAAGGTGGCCCGACTCACTCGGACGATAATGGCTAAAAAGGGGAGCCCGGCGAAACTCAACCGTCACCGGCCGCTCACTGAGGTCCATCCGCTGCCAAAGTGCCGTGGGACGGGCAGCGAATTTAGGGGATGAACAAAATTAGGAGAACCATGCAGGAAGGCCAGGAACGCAGGGGAACGACCGTACGATTACACGTCCGAGGGGATTTCGCGGCGTCCAGAGGGAACCGGTCAGCCGCCTTTGACGGTCAGCGGCAGTTTGACGATCGGGTCCCTCGAACCGGGGTGCAGTTCGTCGGGCTCGAGCACGAAGATGCGTTCGGCCTGAATCTCCCGCTCACGAAGGAATTGCCTGATGTTGGACGCTCTTTTTTCGGCGAGGGTTCGCAATCGATCGGGGTCGACCTCGACGTTCTCGAGGATCCTCCCGTAGAGATCCTGAGCGTACGCATCCTCGTCGACGGACCCTTCCGCCGACGTATGCTCCTGTCGGATGCCAGAGACGACCTCCTGGCTCGTTAACTCGACCAACCGGGTTTCCAGCTCGGAAACCGACCCGCTCAGGTCATCCGGGTTGCCCCCCTGACGGGTCAGGTGGTCGTCCAGCCTTTGTGCCGCGAGTCTGCGGCGGTCGGTTTCGGTCCAGCCGGGGCGCACCCCGACGGTCAGCAGCGGGCGCTTCTCCATGATGACCACGAGTTTGTCGAGCCCCTTTTCGGCGGGCCGGGTGAGCTCACTGCCCGCCGGTTCGAACTCGACGGATTTCAGCTGGTCCGGGTCGGCGTCGACCAGCTCCGCGAGGTAGGCGAAGGGCGACTTCACGACGCTGGTTAAAATCGACTGGACGGCCTGATAGATGGCGTTCGAGTAACTGAACGAAGGATCGTGGACGTCCCCGGAGACCGGCACGTCCACCGTGATGACCCCGTCGCTGTCCTTGAGGAGGGCCACCACCAGTCTCATCGGAACCTTAATCATCTGGTTTCCGACGTATTCTCCGAGCGTAAATTCCTCGAGCACGGCGTGGTTCTCGCCGGACAGTTGACCGTCCTCCAGTCGGTACTCGAGGGTGAACAGAAGCTTGCCGCGGTCGATTTCGTACCCGAGAAATTTGCTGGAGTACGGTGACAGCGTCGG
>CAZEBV010000126.1:0-6861 GCA_964510695.1 uncultured bacterium | reverse complement strand
ACGGCCAGCGGCGCCACAGCCTGCTTCGCTACCTGGAGGCCCTGGAGTCCCTCCGGGAGCAAATCGGGGATCGAACGGTTCGAGGGCTCACCGGACACGGGGACGTCGTCGGGGACCTCAGCCGTCGAATCGATGAGCTCATTCGCCACCATGAAAAGCGCAGGGAAACGTTCTACGGCATGCTTGAGGACGGCATGACGGCCTACGATCTGATGGAGGAGGCCTTCCCGGACCTGCCCGCCCGGGAGTATTTTCTGGGCATGTCGGAGATCATCGGTCACCTGGATATGCTGGTCGAGGAATCCCGCGTCACGACCGAGGAACGGGACGGCAGGGTGACCTACCGTCACACGGCCTGACCCGGACCGGCTCACGCTCGGCGGGCCCCGCGACGTTCCTCCCGACGGGCCGGCCGTGCGGGGGGCATGATCGTCCATTCGGGGGTGAGGTTTTACCATCCCATCGAACCTGATGCGTCGGCCGCCCCGGCCGGGAGATGGAGGTCCGTCGTCGGAATCCACCGCGGACGGGCGGGAGGATTCCCGGGGGACCCCGTCCGTTTGGGGTCTACCCGCCGTCCTTCTGGTCGGGCTGGTTCTGCTGGTGGGAACCGTGGATCCCGCCGCGGGGCTGGACACTGCCTGGCGGATCCACGCCCCGGAGACGGTCGGAATGTCGGCCGAGGGTCTGGCGAAGGCTTACCGACGGGCGGAGACGCTCGATCGCCTCACCAGCCTGCTCGTGGGTCGACGGGGTCGTCTGGTGGGGGAAGGCTACTGGCGCGGTCTGAGACGGGGCGAGGCCGTGAACGTCAAGTCGGCGTCGAAGAGTGTCCTGTCGGCCCTGGTGGGGATCGCCCTCGAGGCGGAGGTCCTCGAGGGCCTGGATCGGCGGATCGCGTCGTATTTTCCCGGTATTTTGGACGGGGCCGTGGATCCCCGGAAACGTCGGATCACCCTGCGTCACCTTCTGCTGATGCGCTCGGGCCTTACGTCCACCAGTTTCGAGGGGTACGGGCCCTGGGTCACCAGCGAAAACTGGGTGCGATACGTCCTCGAGCGGCCCATGGAGGCTCGGCCCGGGCGGACGACCCGCTACAGCACCGGGAACTCCCATCTGGTGGCGGTGATGCTCCACCGGGCCCTCGACCGGGACCTGCGAGACTGGGCTCAGGAGGTGCTGTTCGACCCGCTCGGTGTTCGCATCCACGCGTGGCAGCGGGATCCTCAGGGCCACCGCTTCGGGGGGAACAACATGTACCTGACTCCCCGAGGCCTGTATCGTTTCGGGCGAATGTACCGTCAGGACGGCCGGTTTGACGAACGCCAGGTGGTGCCGGCCCGATGGGTGGAGGAATCGACCCGGTCCCTGGTCCACGATACCTACCACGGGTTCCCCTACGGGTACTACTGGTGGAATCGGACCGTCCGTGGTTACCGGGTGGATTTTGCCTGGGGACACGGAGGGCAGTTCGTCTTCCTGGTGCCCCGGCTGGAGCTCGTGATGGTGACCACCTCCGTGGTGCGGGGTGAGGGGAACGATGACGATCACCTCTGGCGGATCCACGATCTTCTGTCCCGCCACGTGATCCCGGCCGTGGAGGATCCCCCGCCCCCGCGGAGGGAGCGCGGATTCCTGGACTGGCCGGGATGGTAATCGAAGCGGGTGAGCGTCGAACCGGGGCCTCGGACGAATCTTCCGTGGAAGGGCGAAACTGATGGAACTTGGACGGCGGCGCTACGGGGACGTCGAACAGATCGTTTCCGAGACGATCCATACGCTGGGTCGACGAATCAAGCTGGCCACCCCCCTCGGGCTCGGGAAACCGGTGCCGATCGTGAACGAGTTTTACCGCCGCGCCCGGGAGGACGACCGGCTTGAACTTACGATTCTGACGGCCCTCTCCCTCAGCCCGCCCGAGCCTTCCTCCGAACTGGAGCGGCGTCTTCGGGAGCCGATCCACGAGCGGCTGTTCGGCGATTACCCGCCGCTGGAGTACGTTCGGGACGTGGAGGAGGGTTCGCTCCCCGGGAACGTGGAGGTGATGGAGTTTTACGTGCAGCCCGGTTCCCGACTGGACAACCCCCGGGCTCAGCAGAGCCACGTCTGCACCAACTTCACCCACGCGGTGCGGGACATGATGCGCTTCGGGGTCAACGTCATCGCCCAGATGGTCACGCCGGCCCGCAGCGTTGACGGTGAGGAACCGGTGCACAGCCTGAGCTGCAACGCTGACCTGACGCTCGATTTGCTGGACGCCCTGGCGTATCGTCCCCACGAGGATCACGAGGATTACGTGGTCCTGGGGCAGGTGAACCGGAACCTGCCCTTCATGTACGGCGACTGCCTGGCCCCGTCGTCCCGGTTCGACGGGCTGCTGGAGGCGGAGGGCTACCACCATCAACTGTTCGGGCTTCCCGGGACGCCCCTCGATGGGACGGACTACGCCATCGGGATGCACGCCAGCCGGCTCGTCCAGGACGGGGGCACCCTGCAGATCGGGATCGGTTCCCTGAGCGACGCGCTGACCCGGATGCTCCTTTTGCGCCATCAAAACAACGAACGCTACCGAACGCTGCTGGATCGGTTCAGGCCGACCTCCCGTCCCACCGAACGGGCCTTGATCGAGTCCGTCGGAGGGGCGGCCCCCTTCGAGGAGGGACTCTACGGGGCGACCGAGATGCTCGTTCCGGGGTTCGTTCAGCTTTGCCGGTCGGGGATCCTTTCACGCGACGTCTACGATGACCGCGTCATCCAGGAGTACGTCAACGAACACAACGGCGACGAGCGGGTGACCCTGGATCTGCTCGTTCGTCTGGTGGAGGAGGGACCCGTCGGCGCGGAGCCCACCGCCGAGGACCTGGGTTATTTGCGTCGGTTCGGCGTGCTTCGTGAGGAGGTTCACCGGGACGGGGATGAGATCGTGCTGCCGGACGGTTCACGCGTGCCGGCCGACCTGACGGACCTGAATGTCCTCCAGGCCCTCGAGGAGCACGGGCTGGAGGACATGAGGGTCGTCAGCGGGGTGGGCGGTCAGTACAACTTCGTGGCCATGGCCCAGGCCCTCAGGGGGGGACGCTCCATTATCATGCTTCCGAGCACGCGTACCCGCGGCGGCGAGACCACCTCCAACGTCGTTTACAATTACGGGCATACCACGATCGCCCGCCACCTCCGCGACATCGTAGTCACCGAGTACGGGATCGCGGACCTGCGCGGACGCACCGACCGCGGTGTGGTGGAGGAGATGCTTTCCGTCACCGACGCCCGGTTTCAGGAGGAGCTGGTTGACAGGGCCAAATCGGCCGGGAAACTCCCCCCCGACTGGACCCTGCCCGAGCCCTACCGCCAAAACACGCCGGACAAAATACGGTCGTGGTACGAGGAGACCCCGGAGGGGGTGCTCGAACGGTTTCCCTTCGGAACGGCCCTGAGCGAGGAGGAGATCGAAATCGCCGAAGCCCTCCGGGGACTGCAGGACCGCCTGGACGACTGGTCCGTGTCCCCCGCGTACCTGACGGCGCTTCCGGACGTGCTCTTTACGCCCATGCGGGCCCGGCCCTACCTGGAACGCATGGGACTCGATTACCCGGACTCCCTGCGGGACTGGGGTCGCCAGAAACTGCTGCTTCTGGCCCTGAAGCTGGAGGGCGTGATTTAACGGTCCCCGTCCCACGACCGCGCCGCCGCGGTTCGCCCTCGAACCGTGACGGAGGGCTCGGCGGGAGAACCATGACACCATCACTCGGGAGGCGCGAGGAGCATGACGTCCGAACAGACCCACGAGGGGTCCACAGCCCCCTTCGGGCAGCTCGTCGAGCTGGTGGCCTACCTGCGCTCCGAGGAGGGATGCCCCTGGGACCGCAGGCAGACCATGGAATCGATGATCGAGTGTCTGAAGGAGGAGGCCGGGGAGGTCGTCGAGGCGGTCGAAGCCGGGGACATGGAGAACCTCCGTGAGGAACTGGGTGATTTGATTCTTCAGGGGGTTTTCTACGCTCAGCTGGCCCGGGAGCGGGGGCTCTTCGACGTCGAGGACGTCCTCGAGGACCTGAACGCCAAGCTGGTGCGCCGCCATCCCCACGTGTTCGGTGAGGCCGTCGCCGAAAACCCCCGGGAGGCCATCGAACACTGGGAGGACGTCAAACGGGAGGACCCGTAGCCCTCGAGGGGGTTCCCGGCACGGTGAGGCGGGGACGACGGTCGGCGGATGTTTGGTTAAACTGAGGGGGTTTTTTTGTCGCTCGATCGACGGTGCGAACACCGTTCACCCTGAACCGATCCGGGAGAGGATGGCATGGACTACGGAGAGTCCGAATCCCTGAGGATGATCCGCCGTACGGCCCGCGAGGTGGCCGATGAGTTCGACGACGAATACGTCCGGGAACACGTTCGTGAGAAGACGTTCCCGCGGGAGCTTTCGGACGCCCTGGCGGAGAACGGGTTTTACGGGGCCGTCATCGAGGAGGAATACGACGGGGCCGGCATGGGGGTCCTCGAGATGGCCGTCATCATGGAGGAGCTCTCCCGCGGAGGGACCCCCGCCGGCCAGCTGCTCGTGCTGACCTCCATCTTCGGGGCGCTGAGCATCCAGCAGCACGGAACCGATGAGCAGAAGGCCGAGTATTTGCCGAAAATCGCCCGGGGCGACCTGCAGTTCTGCATGGCCCTCACGGAACCCAACGCCGGGGTCAACACGCTCCGGATCGACACCGTTGCCGAACGGGACGGCGACGAGTACGTGATCAACGGTCAGAAACACTTCATCAGCGGCGTGGACAACGCGGACGGGATGCTTCTCATCGCCCGCACGAGCCCCTACGACGAGGATAACCCCACGCGGGGGATCACCCTGTTTCTGGTGCCCGAGCCCAACCGCCGCGGCGGCATCAACCTCACGCCGATGGAGGTCGGGGTCTCCTGGTTCGAGGAACAGTTCGAGGTCAACCTGGACGGGCTTCGGGTCCACGAAGAGAACATCCTTGGCGGGCCGAAGAACCGTGACGTGGCGCTTCGGCAGCTGTTCGACACCCTGAACACCGAGCGGATCACCATCGGCGTCGACGTGCTCGGGATGGGGCTGCGGGCGATCGACCTGGCCGTGGATTACGCCGGTGAGCGAAAGGTGTTCGGCGGCCGGCCCATCGGGTCCCACCAGGCGGTCCAGCACCCGCTGGCGCAGGCCTACGCCGAGCTGATGGCCGCCCGTGAAATGATCTACAAGGCCTCCTGGAAGTTCGACCGGGGTGAAGCCTGCGGCCTCGAGGCCAACGTGGCCAAGCTGCTGGCCTCCCAGGCCGCCAAGAAGGCCGCCGACCGGGCCCTGCAGACGCACGGAGGAAGCGGGTTTTCCCGGGATTATCCGGTGCTGGACCTGCTGATCAACGTTCGCCTGGCCGAGACGGCTCCCGTGCCCAACGAGATGATCCTGAACTACATCGGGGAGCACGCCCTGGGGATGCCGAAGTCGTACCGCCGGGACGCGCCGGCGGACTGAATCCGTCCGCGGATCAGCTCGCGTCGGCCGGGCGGGTACCGATCACGATGACGCGGTTCATGTCCTTCCAGACGCAGTCCACGCCCTCCCAGCCCTGTTCCTCGAACCAGTCGAGGAGATCCGCCAGGTCAGCGGGGACGTCGTTCTGGACGTGCATCTGCCAGCGCTGTTCGAACGCCTCCTCCGAGCCGCCGCCCCGGAGCGTGCGGCGGCGCCGAATCTCGCGGTAGAAGTCCAACAGGTCCCCGGGACGCCGCACCAGGTCGCACAGCAGCACGTGTCCCCCCGGGCGAAGGACGTCGTCGATCCGGGCCAGCAGGTCCCGTTTCCGGGGGTCCTCCAGGTGATGGACCGCGAGGCTGCTGACGATCCAGTCGAACGTCCCGTCGGGACGCCATTCCTCGAAACGGGTCTGCTCCCACTCGATTCGCGGCACGGTCGGCGGGTCCGCCTCGAAGCGGTTTCGGGCCTCGCGGATCATCTCGCCGGATCCGTCCACGCCTACGTACCGTTCCGGTTCGAACCGGTCCGCGATCCAGTGGCCCAGCCGACCCGTCCCGCAGCCCAGCTCGCAGACCGCACCCGGGGAGGCCCGGTCCCCCCACAGGGCCAGTACCTCCCGAATGGTTTCGGTCAGGATGTCGTAGCGGGGAATGCGGTCGGTGAACGCGTCGTAGTCGTCGGCAACGTCGTCGAACCGTTCGAGGATCTCATCCAACGCTGAATCGCCTCCCGGGCAGTTCGTGGAACCGTGAACCGCGAGTTCAACAGGGTATCAGGGGATCCGTCAGGGCTCGTCCTCGCCGAACGATCCACCGTGTGGAAAGGACACAAACCGACCCGCGCGCCGTTCCACCGCCAGCGGGGTCCCGTAGAGGCGGCTCATCAGGGACGACGTCAGCACGGTGTCCGTCGCCCCCCGGGCCGTGACCTGGCCGTCCCGCAGGGCCAGCGTCCGGTCGAAGGGCGGCAGGATTTCCTCGACGTGGTGGGTAATGTAGACGGAATTCAGCGCGTCCTCCTCCTCGACCAGCCGTTCCACCACGGCCAGGAAACGCTCCCGGGAGCCCGGGTCCATGCCGGCGCACGGTTCGTCCAGGACGATCAGGCGGGGCCGGGCCCTCAGGGCCCGGCCGACGAGGCAGAGCTGTTTCTCACCCTGGGAGAGGGTTCCGAACGTCCGCTCGGAGAGGGCTTCGAGACCCAGCTGTCGGCAGCGCCGCCGGGCTTCCTCCCGGTTCCGTTCGGTCAGCCGAAGGTCCTTCCGTTCGGCCAGCCGGCTCTGCGAAAAGACCCCGGCCAGGAGGGTTTCGTGCACGGTCTGCCGCCGGGGAATTTTTTCGAGAAGTTCCTCGGTCAGCCAG
>CAZEBV010000125.1:0-6875 GCA_964510695.1 uncultured bacterium | reverse complement strand
AGTGATACAGCCCCCTGACCTGGAAATCGGGGAAGGAGAAGCGCTCCCCGCGGAAATAGGTCCAGACCTGGCGGAGCCCAAAGAGGGAAAAATGATCGATCAGGAAGGTCGAGAGCACCACGATGAACCAGCCGAAGCCGAAGATTCCCCAGAGAATCGGTTGCGCCCAGGTGCCCGTGGTGTCCCATATCACGGTCGGCAGCGGTTTCCAGAAAGCGAAAATCAACAGCAGGATCAGGCTGGCCAGAAGTACGTAGGTGCTTCGCTCGAGATGCTTCGGGACGAGGTTCGTCCAGACCCGCTTGAAGCCGGGCCGGGCCATCACGCTGTGCTGGACCGCGAAGAGCCCCAGGAGAAGGGCGTTGACGATCACGGCCCACACGGGGTCCGGGGCCGCCCCGGAGTTGACCGTTTTCGGTACCACGAAACCGCCGAGGAACCCGATTGCGTAGAGGAAACTGACGTGGAACAGACCGTAGCAGATCAGCCCGTAGATTAACGACAGCCAGCGCTTCACGAGAAATCATCCTTTCCGGGTGGAGTGGTTGGGCATCCATTACAGACCGTATCGGATACAGAATGTATACGGATCGGATGAAGGCGTAAAGAAGGTTTCGTCCGGGAGGGAACCCGAGGAGAGGGATCGTCGTTGTTCGACGGCCGCGGAAGGACGTCGAAGTCTATTCCTCCCGGAGCGCGCCGAGAACCAGGCCCAGACCCATCAGGAGCCCGTAGATGACCGCGAGCACGAAAAGCATCGTCCCCAGCCGGGGCATCCACCACAGGCTCGCGCTCAGCCCCAGGATGCCAACCAGAGCAAGGACCATCCGGGGGAGGACCTGCGAATCACGGGACTCGGATTCGTCCACGGCGTCCGCCACGCTAACGGGAGGATACCCGCACGCCTGCCGGGAGAGAGGGCCCCGGGCGAGGTGGGGAGCGGTCGAACCCGTCCGCCCGCGGAAGCATCACGGGAGATCCTCTCGGACCACGACCTCGGCCCGCTCCCGCCGCCGTTCGATCCATTCCCGCAGGCGTGCATCACGGGAGCGCCGTCGGAACAGGGACCGGACACGCGGCCGGATTGCCTCGAATGACGGAGGTTCACCCTCGACGTGATCCCGGAGGTGAACCAGCCGGACCCCGTCCCCGTAGGGGATCGGTTTGCTGAGTTCACCGGGGTCCAGCCGGAACGAGGCACGGGCCGTGCGCGATCCGAGGTACCGTTTCAGGCGGGATCGGCTGAGCCCGGTGGTGGGAACGGGGATGACCGGGGTGTCCGCCAGCGCCTCCCGGACGGTCTGGAAGGCCCCTCCCTCCGCCAGTCGGCGTCGGGCACGTCGGGCTCGGGCGCGCGGGGACGTACTCCGGCGGGAGTCGGTACGGAATTCCATGACCCGCACCTTCACTCGCTTCACGGGGGCGAAGTATTCGAGGTTTTCACGGTAGAAGGTCCGAAGCGCGGCGGTGTCGGGCGGTTCGTTCCCCTCGGCGGCGATCACCGGGTCCATGGCGGCCCGCACCAGGGCAAGACGGACCGTTTTGCGGTCACGGGCCAGCCCCCGTTCGAGCCCTTCCTGGATCAGCAGTTCCTCCGCGATCAGGCGGTCCAGTACCCGCCGGCGAAGCCGGGTGTCGGGACGGCGGGAGGCCTCCTGAGCGGTCGTTTCGACCAGTCGGCGGTAGCGGGCGCGGTGGATCGGACGACCCTCGACCCGGGCCACGATCCCCGGTTCCAGGGACCCCGTCGGGGTCCCCGCGTCCCCCTCGGGCCAGAACATGAGCACGATTCCGCCGAGAGAAACCCCCGCCAGAACCAGGAGGAGACGACGTCCCGTCGGGGTGTTCGTGGGGTTCATGTTGATTTCCGACCTTCAGGGGGCGCCGCCGCGCGAGGATCGATTCGGCGGCCTGACGAAGATCGGGGAGGACCAGGCCCGCTCCCGGTTGGACGCCAGGCAGTCCTCGTCGGCGGGCGTGCGGTAATCCCCGTGGCAGACGTTCGGCTCCACACAGAACCGGTCCTCGTCCCGTTCCCGACACCGCACCCCACCCGCGTTCACCGCGGGGGTGGGCTCCTGGAGGGCCCGCACGTAGTAGAGGGTCTCTCGCCCGCGGGTCGGATCCCAGGTCGTATCCGAGAAGGTGACGGCGCAGCCCGTTCCATCGGCCGGACAGTCGAACCGTTTCCAGGGATCCTCGATCAGGTCGTCCACGGGCTGCTCGAGGTTCTTCTGACGTTGGATACGGACGACCTCGATGGTTTCGATCGCGTGCCGCTCGTCACCCGGGTTGTAACATTCCCCCAGGGCGAGTTCCTGGAGGCGCTCTTCGCCCAGCGCCTCCCGAACCTGATCCGGACAGCCGGGCTTCTGTCGGAAGGCGCCGGCGGCCCGCACCCGAAACCGGGGAGGATGATGGACCGCGGCGCGACTGCCCATCGGATGCTCCTTCGCTCCGGGCCCGTTCAGAAGGTCGAACCAGAGCAGGATCCGGTCACCGCTGGTTCCGTAGACCTCCCGGCGCTGGAAGGCGGACCAGATTGACTCCCGACTGCGTTCTTCCGCGTGCACGGCCGCGAGCCCACCGGTCATGAGAAACGTGGCCTGACGCTCGCGCTCCAGCATTCGAAGCACGAAGTCACGATCGAGTTCCCCGGGGGGGATCGATCGGGCGGCGGTCCCCTGTCGGTCTTCGTTCCGGGCTCGATCGGCGCGGGGGGAGGTCGGCCCGGACGCCTCGGTCATGTGGCGGCGGGCAAATTCCTTGTAGCCGGTCCCGGGCCGGGCGGTGTGGTTGTCGCTGGAGGCGATGAACCCCATGTTGAACTGGATCGCTTTTGCCCCGGTGTCCGGGAGGCGCCTCAGGGCCATCAGGTATTGAACGCTGCTTCGGGGACGGTATTTGAAAGCCGGGTTGTAGCAGTCCCGACAGACCCCGCAGTCTCCCCAATCCGACGGCTCCGTGCCGGGGACCGTTCGATGACCGATGCTTCCCGCCTTGAGGTAGTTCCGGCGCGCCTCCCGGACGCGCCGCCGGCAGGACGTGGAATCGGGATCGCCGCAGCGCTCTCGAATCAGCTCACCTGCCCGCCAGCAGCAGGGGGTGAAGTTTCCGGTCGGCCGGGGACACGTCGAGTAACCATCCTCGTCGAACGACGCCGACCGGAAGGACCGGTATTCCTCGGAGTTCCCGTGTCCGGAGTACACCTCGATCAGCCTCTGTCGTTCCGGGTCGTGGTGGTCGTGGGTGAGCTGTTTTTTCCAGTCCGAACCGGGCGGTGTGTAGAACCCCCAGGTGGTGCCGTGGGGAATCACGAGCGCCTCGTGGCCGTCCTCGTCCAGAACGTCGAAGAGTTCGGCGGGCGTCCGGGCAATCCGGTAGCACGCCCCGTCGGCGGGGCACGTGGGCACCGCGTCCAGCTCGGCCTTGTAGACCGCCAGATCCTGCACCCGCTTCCAGTTGTCGTAGCCCATCAACAGCGACAGAATCCGGGTCCGGAGGCTCTTGGGGGGGAAGTCGAGGGGTTTCGAGTGGGGCGAGCGGCTGGCGATCGGCATGGAGGGTACGCTGTCCCCCCGAACGTGTTTCAGGACGACGTTCTTGTGGCCGTAGTGGTTGTCCGGCCTCGTTCCCACCTGGCTCCATTCCCAGCCGAGGAAGGAGACCAGGTCCTTCTCACCGGGTGGGCCAGCGGCCCGGCTGCACTCGCGGATCGCCTTCCGGGTTTCTCGCCAGTGACGGGGCGTGAGCCCCTCCGCGTGGTCGTTGATGCTCCAGAAGTCAAGCCGGGAAACGAACCGCGCAAAATCGCAGGCGTCCGCGGGCGGATGGGCCCCCTGACCGCCCAGCATGGGAAGGGAGGCCAAAAACGCGTCGAAGGAGAAGGTCGTGTGGGCGTGAAGGTCACCGAACAGTATTCGCTTCGTCGATCCATCGTCGACCGCTGGCGTGTCCCGGTCGAGCATCACCCTCCCGGCGGGGTCATCGGACCGTTCCATCCCACCGGGGAGGCGGGCGTCGGTCGGCGTCCCGGGCCGCTCGTGCTCGCCCAGGGTGAACATCACCAGGAAAAAGCCGCCCACCAGCAGCACAAGAAGACCACCAACCACGACGGCGAACCGTTTCACGGGCGGGCCTCCCTGGGTCAACGACGATCCCCGTGGTTCACGTTCGGCTTCGGAGAAGGGGTCGACCCCGACCGAACCGGGGGGATCCTTTATGGCTCCATGGTTCTTCGGAAGAATATACAACGCTGTCCGGGAAAGGTCATAATAGAAACACTGCGGGCGGCCCGGATCGCTTCACGGGATCGAGCCGGTCGTGACGGGAATCGCCCCGGGCTGCTCGAGTTGACGGCCCAGTACGTCCTCGAGGACCCGTGACGAACGTCGTCCGTGGATCGACACGGGGCGGTTCGATCGGGTGATCGGACGGGAACTCACTGACTTCGATGCCGGGAGGCGTTTGCCCATGACGATGCTTCGCACGCCCGAGGAGCACTTCGAGGATCTGCCCGCTTACGACTACCGGGCCGACTACGTTGACGTCGGCGAACCGCGCATGGCCTGCGTCGACGAAGGGGAGGGGGAAGAGGTCTTTCTGTGTCTCCACGGGGAGCCGACCTGGTCGTTTTTGTACCGCAAAATGATTCCGGTCCTGAGGGAGGCCGGGCGGGTGGTGGTGCCGGACCTGGTGGGGTTTGGCCGATCGGATAAATACCCCGAGATGGAGGATTACACCTACGAGAAACTGTACCGCTGGCTCGTCCGCTTCATCGAGGAGCTCGACCTCGAGAACGTCACCCTCATCTGCCAGGACTGGGGTGGCCTTCTGGGGCTGACGGTCGCCGCCAACCACCCGGAGCGATTCGCGCGCCTGGTGCCGATGAACACCGGGCTGGCCGACGGGACCCAGACCATGAGCGACGCCTGGTGGGAGTTCCGCGATTTCGTGGAGGAAACCGAGGACCTCCCGATCGGCATGCTGGTCGACGGGGGCTGTCTGAACGACCTCTCCGACGACGTGATCCGTGCCTACGAGGCGCCCTTCCCGGGGCCCGAGTACAAGGCCGGCGCCCGGGCGCTGCCGCTGCTGGTGCCCACGGACCCCAGCATGGGCGGGGCTGAGATGATGGGGGAGGCGATGGAGACCCTGGCGGGCTGGGAAAAACCCGCCTTCGTGCTGTTCGCGGACTCGGACCCGATCACGGGGGACGCCCGGGATCCGATGCGAGACCTTCTGCCCACGGCCTCCGAGCAGCCCGACGTGTGGGTCCAGGATGCCTCCCACTTCCTGCAGGAGGACCAGGGGGAGCAGGTGGCCGAGCACATCGTCGACTTCGTCGAGCGCACGTCCTGAGTGAGTCCACCGTCCGGGCCCCCTAAGGGGCCGAACGTTCAACGACCCGAACGAGGTGAGGTCGATGTCCGCGCTGCGTGAGCGACTGGCTGACGGTGAACGTGTCCTGGGAACTTTCGTGACGCTCGACGCACCCGACGTCGTGGAGCTGGCCGGCTGGGTGGGACTGGATTTCGTGGTCCTGGACCTGGAGCACGGGGGGCTCTCCACCGACGCGATCCTTCCGGCCGCCCGGGCCGCGGACGCCGCGGAGATCGACCTGATGGTTCGTGTGCCGGAAATTTCCCGGGGGCCGATCCTCAGCAGCCTCGACGCGGGGGGTTCCGGCATCCTGATCCCGCAGGTGGACACCGCCGATGTTGCCCGTGAAGCCGTGGACCATGCCCGGTTTCCGCCCCGGGGGAAGCGGGGTGCGTCCCTGGGCCGCCACGCCCGCTTCGGCCTGGACGGCGTGGAGGCCTCCTTTCGACGGGCGAACGAGGAGACGGTCGTGGCCGTGCAGTGCGAAAGCCCCGACGCCGCGGCGAACGTCGGGGACATGACGGAGGTGGATGGGCTCGACGTGGTTTTTCTCGGGCCGTTCGATTACTCGGCTTCGGTCGGCAAACCGGGAGACGTCGGCGACCCGGAGGTCGAGGAGGCGGCCGAACGGATCGTGGAGGCCGCGAAGGAGAGGCCCGTCCAGCCCGGGGTCTTCGTCAGTGACACCGACACCCTGCAGCGGCGCTTCGACCAGGGGTTTCGTTTCTTCGTGCTCTCGAGCGACGTGCAACTGTTGATGGACCGCTTCCTGAACGCTCAGGTCAGCTTTGACGGCCTGGTGTCCCCGTGACGGCGCCGGCGGGCGGCCGCGATGCAGCGCGGGCTGATCCGACCGTCAGCGGATCATGGCGGCCGTCGGCGGAACCGAGGGTCCGGCGTCTTGACTGGTCACTGGGCCGGCTCGTCAGCCACGAGCGGGACGGGGCCATCCGGAGGCTCGACGCCACCTGGTCCCTGCCGGGTGAGCTGCCGGGAACGACCGTGGCGGATCCCCTGCTCGAACGGGTCCGTCGTCAGCTTTCCCCCCGGCTCGACACCCGGGTTCCTTGGAACTGGCTGGCGCTGGACGGTCTGAGCGGCTTCCGGCGTCGGGTGCTGGGTGCCGCGGCCCGCATCCCGGCCGGGGAGACGCGCTCCTACGGCGAGGTGGCGCGGGAGGTCGGCTGCGGGGGCGGCGCCCGGGCGGTGGGGCAGGCCTTGAAGCGGAATCCGTTCGCCCCCCTGGTCCCGTGCCATCGGGTGGTGCGGGCCGACGGCACGATCGGCGGCTACGGGGGGCGCACGGGCGGGACGACCAAACGGGACCTGCTGGCGCTGGAGGGAGGGTTGGACTGACGCGGCGGAACCGTCACTCCTGCCGGCAGATCGTCAGCAGCATGCGGCTTTCCTCCTCGGCGGTCACGCCGTGAGTCACACCCCCGTCGAGAATCAGCACGTCCCCCGCCTCGAGGGTGTGTTCTTCGCCCTCGGCC
>CAZEBV010000124.1:0-6891 GCA_964510695.1 uncultured bacterium | reverse complement strand
CATGCGGACCTCCAGCAGATCCCCCTCGGACGGTGACTCGGCCGGGGTGAACCGAAACCACTCCTCGGTGTCGTCGTAGAGACCGTCCTCGGGGATCAGTCCGTTCCAGGCCCCGCCGTTGAGGCGATACTGCGCGAACACGATCCGGCTGGTCCCGTCGGTCGCCCGGAAGGACACCCGGCTGCCGCTCACCGACCAGGCCTCGAAGGCCGGCGGGGTGTTGTCCACGAGCAGGGGACCCGCGGTTTCCTCCACCGTGAAACCCTGACCGGGGTCGTTGAAGGGACGGTCCGAGGCCACCAGACGCAGTTCGTAGCGGCCGTCGGCCAGTTCCTGAAGGTCGATGGTGTAGTGATCCTCCGAAATGTACCGGTCCCCCGTGAAGGAAATCCAGCGCTGTTCCCCGACGGCCCGGTAGAACAGTTTCGTGCGCGCGGGGTCCCCGTCGGGATCCACGACGGACCAGCGGACCTGGCGCTGCTTCATGCCCGGGCCCGAGTTTCCCCCGGAACTTCCGGCGTTCGAACCCGAGCTCCCGCCGGCGTTTCCCGCGGAGCTCCGGCGGAAAAGCCGGGTCGTCACGGGGTTGGGGCTGACGCTCAGATCCGAGATTCGGGGGCGCTGGTTGGGGACACGGTAGGCGACCTCGAGTCGATCCAGGACGGATTCGGGCTCCCCGAAGGCCACCTGGAGCTGCAGGAAGCGCGCGGACGGGGACTCGATCGACGCCTCCGGCTCGGATTGCCAGGCCGACCAATCGGACCACCGGGTGTCGGGCCGGTTCGTGTTGCCGGTTCGAGTGCGCACCCGAACCTCGCCCGTCCGCCCCATCGAAAGACGGCCCCACCGGGCCAGCAGCTGAGCGTCCAGCACGGGGGACGTATAGCGGGGCTCGCCCGAACCCGGCTCCCGGCGGACCGAGAGGCCGCCCCCCTCCCCCGTGGTGATCCACGCCGGTTCCCCCTCACGCAGACCCACGTTCAGGACGAGGCGATGGTCGGTTTGGAAGTAGGCGACCCGGGTGAAATCCTCACGGACCCGATACAGCCGCCCGTGGCCGCCGGTGGCCACGTAGAGGTCCCCGTCGGAGACCTCCAGATCGTGCACGATTTCCCCCGGATCATCGTAGACGATGTTCATCCGATCGGGCGGATCCATCCGGTAGACGAGGTTCCCGCTCAATCCCTCGAACAGGCTCGAGGCACTCCCCTGGGCCCGCTCCCGGATCGTCTCCAGCATCGTCGAGGAACCACCGGCCCTCGGGGAGGGTTCGGGCATCTGCGCCCCGGCGGGGGCGGCGGACTGTTCCTGGAAGGACTCCTCGCGCAGCTGGGTGGCCAGTTTAGACGCCTCCTTCTGGCCCTGGCTGCTGCCGCCGTTGCCGGCCGGCAAGTTGACCCCCGTGTAAAGGAAGCGATCGTCCGCCGTCAGCGCGGCGACTTCCCCGTGTTTGAACCCGTAGACCGACTCCATCGACCCGTCCGGGCGGCGGCGGTAAAGCCCCCCCATGTCGTCCCCCACGTACAGGCGGTCGCGGAAGACGGTGGTCGAAAGCACGTTGTGACCCGGAACCCGGGCCGTGCCCTCGACCGACCCGTCCGCGCCCAGGCGGTACAGCCGTCCCTCCGGACCGGTGCCCACGAAGAGCCCCCGGTCGCCCGGGGCCGGCTGCAGGCTCCAGACGTAACTGTCGGACAGGGTGGCCACCCGCCGCAGGGTGTCGGCCCGATCGTCGTATCGGTAGATTCGCCCCGAGGGCGTGGCCCCCACGTAGACGGTCCCGTCGGCGCGGGTCACCGCGGTGAACCCCAGGTCCTCCGTCTCGATCAACCGGTGGCGCTCGGTCCCGTCGGCCCCGACACGAACCACGGTGGCCGGCAGGGACGTGGCGACCAGGTACCCGTCCCCCACGGGGGCGGCCCCCCAGACGAGCCGCGCCGGAAGGTCCGTCCCCCGGGTCGAGATGGTGGGCTGAAGCTGACCCTCCGACGTCAACCCGGTGCCGTCGAAGCGTCCCTGAAGCCAGGATTCGATTCGATCCAGTTCCCACAGACCCGTCCGGGCGGCGGCGGCCGGACGAACCGTCCCCGCCACGAGCAGGACGATCAGCAGCAGCGCCAGCCCGGCGAGCCCCGGGGCTTCGACGGGGTTTCCCTCACGGTGAATCATGGGCGAACCTCCACGACGATCGACTGCTGTCCACGTATCGGACGGTCCAGGTTCACGATGCGGCGATTCCCGGAGGGCCTGAAGGCCACCGAGCTTTCCCCCGCCCGCTGATAGGCCCCCGAAAGGGACCAGGGGAGACGATCCATCCGCCGGCCGGCGGCGTTCATGGCCGGCGTGGCATAATCCAGGACCACCGCGAGCTTATCGGGGCTCCGGGGACGGTTGAACCACCGCACGAGCTGCTCGAAGGACGTCGGGGGAGCGTCCCCTCCCCTGAGGGCCGACGCCGGCAGGGCCCTCAGGCGCACCTTGCCCGCCGGAAGCCCCTCGGGCACGGGCACCTCGAAGCGCCGCACACGGCGCGATTTTCGGTAGGGTTCCAGCTGGACGAACACCCGGACGGATTCGCCCGAGCGAGCGAAGTCGGAGTCCAGCCAGAGGTCCGTGATCCGCGTCGACTCCCGTTCGGGTTCCAGCGTCAGTCCCACCTCGACCTCTCGAACCCGAACGTCCGAGAACGGGTTCCCCCACAGGTGTTTGAGCGGCAGGAAGGCCCAGGGATCGAAACTGCCCTCCACCAGGTCACTGCGGCGAAAGCGGATGTCGGGCCGATCTTCCACCGTCACGTCGACCGTGCTGGTCAGGCGGTTGATCCCCAGCTCGTTGACCTTGCTGCGGGCGAAGCTGGCGGCCGCCCCGTTGATCAACCCCGCGGACAGGTTCCGGTTGCGAACCACCTCGACCCGGTAGGTCTCCTCGAACCCGTCCCGGGGCACGGCGAGGTTGATCCGGACGGGAATCAGGTCGGGTCGCTCACCCAGTCGGCCCACGACTGCCGCGCGGCGGTCCTCCACCACCGTGCCGACGGCCTGTCGGGGCGAGGAGATCTTGAAGGAGCTCTCAAGGCTGGGCATCGGCGTGTGGACCTCGGCCGCGGTCATGGGGAGCTGAATTCGACCGGCGTTCATGAACTGGTGCCCGAAGGCGTAGACCCGGTCGTCCCGCACGTGCGTCACGGTGCCGATGGCCGTCATCGAGAGGTCCCCCCGCACCAGCTGGGCTCCCACGGCCCGACCCGGCTCCAGGGAGCCGACCCCCGGTCCGTCGGCTTCCGTCCCCGAGGAGGAACCGCCCACCACGAAGTGGGCGGGGTAGCCCTCCCGCTCGAACACCTCCGAGAGGCGGCGCTTCACGGACGGCTCGAAGCCGCCGGTGACGATCGGCGTGCTGATGGGCCGCATGGAGGCCGGCCCGTCCGACGAGGCGGACGCGAGGGAGGAACGGGGACCGGCTTCCAGCATCTCCTCGATGGGGGTGACCCCGGCGAGGGGCTCCTTCTGAAAGGGCCAGGCGTAGGCGAGCGCCCCGATCAGTCGGCCGTCAACGTAAATGGGGCTGCCGCTCATTCCCGACATGATCTGGGTTTTTTCCAGCAGGGGGCGGCGGTCGGCCCGGATCAGGATCATGTCCTGATCGGGCATCACGTTCTCAAGCACCCCGAGGATTTCCACGCCGAACGTATCCACACGGGTGCCCTCGAAGACGGTCCGGCCGTGGCCCCGCATGCCCTCCTCGAGGCGATCGGGCGAGAGGGTCCGAACCGACGCCCCCGGCGTGGCCGCCGGGAGGGAGGAGACCGTCAGCAGGACGACGAGGAGGCACCCTCCAAGGGCCCGGATCGCGGGCGGCGCG
Organism: uncultured bacterium; assembly: GCA_964510695.1. Taxonomy (GTDB): domain Bacteria; phylum T1Sed10-126; class T1Sed10-126; order T1Sed10-126; family CAZEBV01; genus CAZEBV01. The sequence goes on along the minus strand of CAZEBV010000124.1, from coordinate 3,030 downwards.
TTCACCACGGGGCGTCAGTCCCTTCCGTCGGAGTAATGGGCCAAGATGGCCTCCACGAAGGACTCGATGTCGTAGCGGTCGGGCACGAGGGCGGGGGACACGTTCCGATCCCGAAGCGCGGCCGCCGTGACCGGCCCCAGCGCGGCACAATCCACGTTTTGAAGGCCGTTCCGGGCCACCTGCGGTACCATTTCGAACAGGCTATCCACCGTGGAAGCACTGGTAAAGGTCACCATGTCCACGGATTCGCCGCCCAGCCACTCCTCCAGCCGGGACCGGTAGGGCTCCCCGGCCGGACGGGCCTCGTAGAGGGCGATTTCGTGCGGCCGACGCTTCGCCTCCTCGAGGCCGTCCCTCAGCAGGGCACGGGCACCGGCGGCACGGGGGAGAAGCAGCCGATCGCCCTCCTCGGTCCGCTCGAGGAGGGCCTCCAGGAGCCCCTCCGCCCGATGATCCTCGGGGACCACGTCGGCGTCGAGCCCTTCCTCCTCGAGGCGCTCGGCGGTGCCGGGCCCCAGACAGGCAATCCGGGTCGTCCCCAGCGCGCGGGCGTCCCGGCCGACCCCGTGCAGGCAGTCGAAGAAGAACCGCACGCCGTTCCGGCTCGTCAGCACCAGCCAGTCGTAGCGCTCGAGTGAACCGACGGCCCCACGGGTCTCCTCCATCCCCGACGCCAGAGGATGGATCTCGATGGTGGAGCCGGCCAGCGCCTCGGCCCCGGCCTCCCGCAGGGGGCCGGCGAGACGGTCGGCCTGTTCGGGAGGACGAGTCACCACGATTCGTCGACCGAAGAGGGGGCGCGTCTCGAACCAGTTCAGGTGGGGACGAGCCTCCACGACCTCCCCCACGACCACCAGACCGGGCAGAAAGCGTCCCCGGTCCGGCACCCCTTCCGCCAGCCCCGCCAGGTCGGTCACGTGGGTCGCCTGACGCGGGGTCGATCCCCATCCGATCAGGGCGGCGGGCGTGGCCGGATCCCGACCCTCGTTCATCAGGTGTCGGGCGATCGCCTCGGCTCGGGTGATCCCCATGAAAACCACCAGGGTCTGCATGCGGGCCAGGGCCTCCCAGGGCTGATCGTCCAGCTCGAGACCCTCCCGGAGGTGGCCGGTGATCACCCCGACGCTGGACGCGTGATCCCGGTGGGTCAGGGGCACCCCGGCGGCCGCGGGGGCGGCCGTGAGGCTCGAGACCCCCGGAATCACCTCGAAGGTGACGTCGTGGCGGGCCAGGTGCTCGGCCTCCTCCCCACCCCGGCCGAAGAGGTAGGGATCCCCACCCTTCATCCGAACCACGCGCCGGTAGTCCCGGGCGGCCTCCACCAGCATGCGATTGATCTCGTGCTGTTCGGGGCCCACTTTGCCCTTCCGTTTGCCCACGTCCCGAACCTCGACGTCCCCCCGGCAGTGACGCTCGAGCAGGGCGGTGGGACTGAGTTTGTCGTGGAAAACGATCTCGGCCCGACGCAGCCGATCGATGCCTTTCTCCGTGATGAGCTCGGGATCCCCGGGACCGGCTCCGATCAGCGACACGAGGCCGCTCATGGTTCGATAAGCGCCCCCGCCCCCCGATCGAGCATCTCCTCGGCCAGCGTCCGGGCCGCCTGCACGGCGTCGCCCGGCGGGCCCGACCAGCTCTCCTCGAGCCGACGGTCCCCGTCGGGATCGGTGACGGAAACCAGCAGACTCAGTTCGCCCCCCCGTTCGGTTCCCAGGGCTCCGATCGGCGTCTGACACCCTCCCCCCATCGCTGACAGAAAGGCCCGTTCGGCCGAACAGACCCGGCGGCTGGGACCGTGGTCGATCGCCTCGAGGATCGAACGCACCTCGGTGTCCTCCGCCCGGCAGGTCACGGCGAGCGCCCCCTGTCCCGGGGCCGGAAGCATCTCGTCGGTCGACAGCAGCCGGGCGGGGGTGGGCCCCCGATCCAGCCGCTCGAGCCCGGCCGCCGCGAGCACCAGGGCGTCGTAGCGGTCCTCCGTCTCCAGCTTCTCCAGGCGGGTGGGCACGTTTCCCCGACAGGGGTGGACCGACAGTCCGGGATGACAGGCCAGGAGGTTGGCCCGACGTCGGCGGCTGCTGGTGCCGATCCCGGTGCCGTTCTCCAGGGCGGAGAGGGGGCGTTCCTCGAGCCCCACCAGCGTGTCGAAGGGGGTGGTCCGGGGCGGCACGGCGGCCACCACCAGCCCCTCGGGGAGGTCCACGGGGCAATCCTTGAGGCTGTGGACCGCCGCGTCCAGGTCCCCGGACAGCACGAGCTCGTCCAGCTCCGCCGTGAAGACGCCGATCTGACCGATCGAGGCCAGGTCCCGGTCGGACTCACGGTCGCCGATGGTGTCGGTGGTCACGGGGTCCACCCGGACCCCGTCGAGTTCCTCGAGCCGTCCGGCCACGGATTCCGCCTGTGCGACGGCCAGTTCGCTGTCCCGACTCCCGAGACGAAGGATCATCCGTGGGCCGCGATCAGGGGGCCGCGTCCAGGTTGAACATCTCCCGGACGGTGGACAGGGTTTCGCGCTCCCCCTCGATGACCTTCTCCTTCATCACGTTGACGGGATCATCCAGAAGTTTGTTCGTGATGCGGTGGGCCGCCAGCTGAAGGTCGCTTTTCGTCACGCCCGAGGAAGGCTGGAGGTGCTCCCGAAGCTCCTCCTCGACCAGCCGGTAAACGTCCTGCTTGAGTTCCTGAATCATCGGCCCCACGTCCTGGGTCTTGAGCCACTCGTCGAACTGGCGGACGCCCTCCTGGACGAGGTCGTGCGCCCGTGAAAGCTCCTGTTCCCGGTAGCCCAGGTTCTGCTGGCCCACGGACTCCAGGTCGTCGATGTCGTACAGGTAGACGTTGTCGAGCTGGCGGACCTCGTCCTCCACGTCCCGGGGGACGGCGATGTCGATCACGAAGAGCGGTCGGCGCCCGCGCTGATCAAGAACCTCCTCGAGGCGATCCCGCCGGAGGATCGGCTCCCGGGTCCCCGTGGAGCTGATCACGATGTCGGCCGTGGTCATAAGCCGGTCCAGCTCGTCCAGGGTG
>CAZEBV010000123.1:0-6938 GCA_964510695.1 uncultured bacterium | reverse complement strand
GGGGGCCGGGAACTTACGCTTCGAAGCGGCCGCCTCGCCCGTCAGGCTGATGGTGCCGTTGAAGTGCTCTACGGGGACACCGTGGTGCTGACGACCGCCTGCATCGAAGAACCCGACAGGGACCTTTCGTTCTTTCCGCTGACCGTGGAGTACCAGGAGATGGCCTACTCCGCCGGCAAGATCCCCGGCGGCTTCTTCAAACGGGAGGGCAAACCCAGCAACCTGGAGACCGTCTCCGCCCGGCTGACGGATCGTCCGATCCGCCCGATGTTTCCCGATGGCTACGACCAGGAGGTTCAGATCGTTTCCACGGTCTTCAGCGCCGAGTCCCAGAACCTGCCGGACATCATGTCCATCATCGGGGCGTCCGCCTCCCTGATGATCGCCGACACGCCGTTCCAGGGGCCTCTCGGGGCCGTCCGGGTCGGGCTCGGGGAACGGCGGGGGGAGTTCGTGATCAACCCTTCCCACAGCGAGGTCGAGGAGGGTGACCTCGACCTGATCGTGGCCGGGACCCGCGATTCCATCACGATGGTCGAGGCCACCGCCGGGGAGGTCCCCGAGTCCGTGATCCTCGACGCCCTCGACCGGGCCAAGCGGGAGATTCGTGAGATCGTGGAGCTTCAGGACGCGCTCGTGCAGCAGTGCCAGAAACCCCAGACCGAATACATCCCGCCCGAGCGGGACGAGGACATCATCCAGGAGGTCAAGGAACAGGGGCGCGACCGGGTCGAGAAGGCCCTGTTCACGCCGGAGAAGGTGAAGCGTGAAGCCGCCCTCGACGAGGTCAAGGAACAGCTTCGCGAGGAGCTTCTGGGCGACCTCGAGGAGGTCTCGCGCCGACGGCGTGAGGTCCTCGAGGAATCTTTCGACGAGGGGTTCGAGGAGCTCAAGAAGACCATCGCCCGCACCGCGATCCTGGAGGAGGAGCGCCGCCTGGACGGTCGGCCGCTGGACGCCGTGCGGCCGATCAACGTCGAGGTGGGCCAGCTTCCCCGCACCCACGGGTCCGGGCTTTTCACCCGGGGCGAAACCCAGAGCCTCGCGACGGTTACGCTGGGCACGCCCAGCGAGACCCAGCGGGTCGACACCATCCATCAGGAGTACGAGAAGCAGTTCATCCTGCACTACAACTTCCCGCCCTTCAGCGTCGGGGAGGCCCGGCCGATGCGCGGCCCCGGCCGGCGTGAGATCGGCCACGGCCTGCTGGCCGAGAGTGCCCTTCGGTCCCTGTTTCCGGACGACGAGGAGGAATGGCCCTACACGACGCGGGTCGTCTCGGAGATCCTCGAATCCAACGGTTCCAGCTCGATGGCCTCGGTCTGTGCGGGATCCATGGCGCTCATGGACGCCGGCGTTCCCCTGGAGCGGCCCGTCTCCGGCGTGGCGATGGGCCTCATCAAGGACGGTGACGACGCCCGGATCCTCACCGACATCCTCGGCGACGAGGATCACATGGGGGACATGGACTTCAAGGTGGCCGGCACCGAGAAGGGCGTGACCGCCCTTCAGATGGACATCAAGGTCGAGGAGGGGCTCAACCGGGAGATCCTCGAGGAGGCCCTCAAGCGGGGCCAAAACGCCCGGATGGAGATCCTGGACGCCATGTCGGAAGCCATTCGGGAACCCCGCGAAAGCATCTCCAAATACGCTCCGCGGCTGTTCAGCGTGGAGATTCCCAAGGACAAGATCCGCGACCTGATCGGGCCCGGCGGGAAGAACATCCGCAAGATCATCGACGAGACCGGGGCCAACATCGACGTCGAGGACGACGGGACGGTCTTCATCGGCGCCGAGGACGAGGCGTCCGCCGAGGCCGCCCGCGAGCGCGTCGAGCAGTACGGTCAGCAGGTCGAGGTCGGCAAAATCTACGAGGGAACCGTGGTCAGCACCACCGACTTCGGGGCCTTCGTGGAGATTCTGCCCGGGCAGGAGGGGCTCGTCCACATCTCCGAGCTCGCCGACCACCACGTCAAGGAAACAACCGACGTGCTGGAGGAGGGCGACACCGTGACCGTCAAGTGCACCGACATCACCGAGAAAGGGATTGAATTGAGCAAAGTCGCCGCCGACAAAGAAAAAGCCGCATCAACGGCCTGATCCGGCGGCCGACCCTCCGGAGACACGTCGTACCGCCGGTGTTCGGGTTTCTCATACGTCCACCGCGCGGGAGCGGGTAACATGGTGCTCGGCGAAAAATGGCAGGAGATCCTCGCCCTCTCCACCCTGTTTCTCGCCTGCCTGATCGGGATCAGTCTCCTGACACATACCCCCGCGGATCCGCCGGCCAGCACCGCGCCCGTCATCGAGAACGCGGCCGGCCGGGCCGGGGCGTACCTCTCCTACGGTCTGTTCGTTCTTATCGGGGATCTGAGCTGGGTGATGGTGATCCTCCTCGGGCTGGTCGCCGTGCGGGGGTTCATGCACACCCTGGAATCGATCTCCGGGCGGGGCCTGCTCGGCTGGAGTCTCGTGCTGATCGGGTCCGCCGGCAGCCTGAGCTTCCTCGATCGCCTGGGATGGTCCCTGGACGGGGGCATGGTGGGTCTGTACCTGATGGATCGCGTGCATCCCTTTCTCGGCCAGGCCGGTTCCCTCCTTTTGTTCGCCTTCTGTTTGCTCCTCGGGCTGAACGTCCAGACCGCCCGGACGATCAAGCGAACCCTGATCGAGGCCGGTGAGCTGGGGGTGGACCTCTGGTACGGGCTTCGGGCGGGAATCGAGCGGCTGGTCGGGCTGGTGGGGTCGCTTCGGAACTGGCTCGGCTCCGCTGGTTCCACCCCGGAACCCAGCATCCGTTCCTCGTCCTCCGGTTCGACCGCCGCCCCCGACGTCTCCCCGGATGCGGGCTCCGGCGACGCCGGCGGCCCGGCCGAGGACGGGGACGAGGAGGACGGGGAGGAGGACCGGCAGAACGTGATCGATTTCGAGGCCCACCGATCGGACGGGGAAAACGAAGCCGACGACGAGGACGGGACGAGCTCCCCCGGGGAGGCCGACGGTCCGAAACACGGGGATCCGGTGGAGGTCGACGAGGAACGCCCCGAGGTCGATGAGGCGGACCTTTCCCGGTACCGGCTGCCCCCGATCGACATCCTGGAACCGGGAAACATCCAGGGGGCCACCCCGGACGAGGAGAGCCTGCGTGAGACCTCGAAGAAGCTGGAGTCGACTTTCGAGGAGTTCGGGATCGACGCCTCGGTCGTGGCGGTCAACCCCGGCCCGGTGCTGACGATGTACGAGGTCGAGCCGGGTCCGGGGGTGTCGGTGAAGAAATTCGAAAGTCGGGCCGAGGACATCAAACTGAACCTCGCCGTCGAGTCGGTGCGCATCGTCTCGCCGATCCCCGGGAAGTCCGCCCTCGGGGTGGAGGTTCCCAATTCAAACCGTGCGCTCGTGAAACTGCGGGACGTGCTGACGACCGATGCCTACCGGGACGATGATCGCGCCCTCCCCCTGGCCCTGGGCCTGGACGTCCTGGGGGATCCGATGGTCATCGACCTCGCCCAGCTTCCTCATCTTCTGGTGGCGGGGGCCACGGGCAGCGGCAAGAGCGTCTGCCTCAACGGCATGATCTGCAGCCTGCTGTGTCGGCTGCCTCCGGACGAGCTTAAGCTCGTGCTGGTGGATCCCAAGCGGGTCGAACTGAAGCTCTACGACGGGCTTCCCCACCTGATGACCCCGGTGATCGACGACCCCTCCGAGGCCAACAAGGTCCTGAAATGGGCCGTCCGGGAGATGGAGAACCGATACGAGAAACTCTCCGAGGCCGGCGTCCGGGACATCCGGGCGTACAACCGCCGGCTGGAGGAGGGGGAGATCTCGGGCGACAAGATGCCCTACCTCGTGATTATCGTGGACGAGCTGGCGGACCTCATGTTCACCAACCCCAAGGAGTGCGAGCAGTCGATTACCCGCCTCGCTCAGATGGCCCGCGCGGTGGGCATCCACATGTGTCTGGCCACCCAGCGTCCCTCCACGGACGTGATTACCGGTTTGATCAAGGCCAACCTGCCCGCCCGGCTGGCCTTCCGGGTGTCCAGCGGAACCGACAGCCGCGTGATCCTGGATCAGAACGGGGCCGAGACGCTCCTGGGGGACGGTGACCTGCTGTTTCTGTCGGCCGAAGCCCCCCACCCCCGACGGGGCCAGGGGGCGTTTCTGGAGGCGGGGGAAACCGAGGACCTCATCCGCTTCGTGAAACAGCAGCTTCGGCCCAGCTACGTGAACAAGGACGATCTGTTCGACCGTTCCCCCGCCGGTGATTTCAGCGAGACCATGGAGGACGAGTACTACGACGACGCGAAGGAACTGGTGATCCAGCGGGGCAAGGCATCGGCCTCCATGATCCAGCGCCGGTTCCGGGTGGGCTACAATCGCGCCGCGCGGATGGTGGACGCCATGGAGGAGGAAGGGATCGTGGGTCCGCACCGGGGCAGCAAAGCCCGCAACGTGATCGTGGACCCGGCGGAGTACTTCGACGAGGACGAGATGGAGGAGGAAGAATAACGGTCTACCGTCGGCTCGTTGTTCCGGTGATGGTCCTGGTGATCGGGTTCGCCGCGCCGGCGTCCACGTACGGGGCAAGCGCGGAGGATTTCATCGATCGGGTCCGGGGGAAGCTGCGGGTCACGTCCAGCATTTACCTGGAGGCCGTTTCCCGCCGTGTGGATACGCCCGCCCGTGATGCCCCGGACACCGCCCAGCTGATTCTCGCCTACCGGTATCCCGACCGGTTCCTCCAGCGGGTTTCGGGTCGGCGGGATCGTCGGCAGGTGCTGATCGTGCGGGGGGATTCCCTCGTTCTCAGCTACCCTCACCTCGATCACGTCGTTCGGCGTACCCTGACGCCCGATCGGCGGCGTGAGCTTCTGGCCCGCCACGTTCCGCTGGCCGGAGCGTACGTGGGCATCCAGTCCGACGCGCTGCCGCGGGAGGCCATCTCGGTTCGCGAGGATGGCCCGGACTGGGTGGTCAGGGTCGAGAACCCCGGGGGGCGCTACGACTTCCGCTCGATCACCGCTCGATTCAGGGCGCGGGACCTTCGTCCGAAATCCTTTATAATACGGGGAGCTCGACGGTTCGACGTGCGTGTGACACGCTACGTTGAGGAGGGGCGCTTTCCACTGTGGGTGGAGCGGATGTTCGAAACGCTCGACCCGACCGTGCGGGAGAGCTCCGACGATGACTGACCTCGGCTCCTATTTTCGCCGCAAGCGCGAGGAGCGGGGGGTGTCCCTCGAGACCGTCGCCGAGGACACCCACATCGCCGTACGGTACCTGCAGGCCATCGAGAACGACGCTTTCGATCAGTTTCCCGCCCACGTTTACGCCAAAGGGTTCATTCGAATCTACGCTCGATACCTGGACCTCGACGCCGAGTCCCTGATTACCGAATACACCCTCAACGTCGAGGACGAGCCGCGTACCGAGGAAACCGATTCCGACGACGGGTACAGCCTGATGTACTGGGGGCTGCTCGGGCTGATCGTCCTCACCGCGTGCGTCCTGGTGCTGCTGCGGTTCGCCTGGACCCATCCCGGTCCGGACCGTCAGGCCTACCGCGAGGCCGCCGCCCCCGAGGCCGAGGTGACCCGGGGCATGGGCGATTCCTACACCCTGAGGCCCGAGGACCCCCCCGAACGCCTTCGGCTGCGGGCCCGGGCCCGGCGTCAGACCTGGATTTACGCGGTTTTCGACGGGATGCGAAAACGCGAGATCATGCTGCGTCCCGGGGAGGAGACGACCTGGGACGCGGAGGACACGATCCGTCTCCGGGTGGACAACGCCGGGGCGCTCCGACTGTTTTTCCGGGGGAACCGACTCCCCGCCCTTGGTCCGCCCGGGCGGTCCACCGACAAGACGGTGACGCTGGCGGACGGACGGCTCGTCGTTAAAACGACCGGTGCTCGGGTGTCGCCGGGGGCTCAGGCCGACACCTCCCATTAACCTCCCCAACCGACTCACGCTGCTTCGGTTCGGCCTCGGGGTCACCTTCCTGACCTGTCTGGTCAACAGCCAGTACACTCAGTGGCTCCTCACGGCCCTGTGCGTGTTCGTGGCGGCCGGGTTCACCGACCTCTACGACGGTCTTCTCGCGCGTCGGTACGGGATGGAGACCGACTTCGGCCGCTTCATGGACCCGCTGGCCGACAAGATCATCACCATGACGGCCTTCGTGTATTTCGTGCAGATCCCGGAGCTCGGCTGGCCGGCCTGGCTGGTGGTCACGCTGCTGGCCCGGGAGCTGGCGGTCAGCGGCCTGCGCACGCTGGCCGCTCGACGGGAGCGCGTGCTGGCCGCGGCGACCTCCGGGAAATACAAGACCGCCGTCCAGATGACCGGGATCGTCGTGGTGCTTCTGGGGTTGATCTTCTACCGTTCGGGCTTCGTGGCCCGGGAGTGGTTGAACGGGGTCTCCTGGACGACGATGTTTTTGATCCTGATCCTGACCATCTACAGCGGGGTCGAGTACTACTACCAGAACTGGCCGATCGTCCGGCGTTCCTCCCGTACCTGAGAAGGATCCACGATGTCGCCGTCCCGCTCCTGGTTGCTCTGGCTGGCCGAGGGCGGGGGTCTCGGACGGCTTCCCCTCGCCCCCGGAACCTGGGGCAGCGCCGGGGCCGCGGTGGCTTTCTGGCTCGTTCACCGGGGGTATCCCGTCTGGGGGGGTTCGTTTTTGGTCGCCGTGGGGCTGCCGCTGGGGTTCTGGGCGTGCCGGGAGGCGCTTCGCGTTCACGCCGGGTCGGACCCCGACCGGGTGGTGGCCGACGAGTTCGTCGGGCAGTGGATTGCCCTGCTGCCCCTGGCCGCCATGACGGGGACGCGGGCGGTCACGGTCGGGCTCGCGCTGGGTTTTTTGGTCTTTCGTGCCTGCGACATCTTCAAGGTCCCCCCGGCCCGGCGGGCCGAGGCCCTGCCCGGTCCGTGGGGGG
>CAZEBV010000122.1:3021-6950 GCA_964510695.1 uncultured bacterium | reverse complement strand
CGGTAGCCCCCCTCCCCCGCGTGCCAGACCATGGGATGGGAGAGACGCCCCTGCTCCCGAAGCTCCCGGCCACTGCGGCTACGGAGCGCCCCGGGATCCTCGAGCAGCGACGGATCAGCCGCCCCCATGGTGTTCATGCGAAGCAACTTAAGGCGGACCGAGCAGAGGTGTATCCCGGGCAGGGTCCAATCCTCCATCCCGCTCGTTCCCAGGGCGCACCCGTCGCAGACCCCGTCCTACAAAATACGCCAGGCAAAGGGAAGCTCGTCCGCGTTCTCGATCAGAACCTCCAGCATCTCCCGGTAATGGCCCGGTTTGGTCTCCCCCAGGCCCAGGCGCGGAAACGAATCCACCCAGTTGTCCGGATCGAGCAGCCTCTCCTCGTCCTCCACCTTCTTGAACACGTCCATCGGGGACAGTCCCATCGACATCATCCTTTCGAGGAATCCGGGCGGTACAAGGCGATTTGCTCGTGCCCTCGTTGATCCATCACGGCCCTCCGCGGACCGTTGTGTTCCGCATCGGGTTCCAAGGATGGAAGGAACGGTCCTCCATCCTTCTCACCACTCGAACCATTTCCTCCATGGAGCGGTCCTGCAGGAATCCCCTCCCCCCTCTCCCGGACTCACCCCGGCATGGCCGCGGCCATTCGCCGGGCCCGCTCCAGGTCCCCGGGGGTGTTGACGTTGAAAAACACCCGTTCCGCGGAGTGATCCAGGTCCAGCCGGTCGCTCGCGACCCGCCGGACGTGGAGACCGCGCAGGAACTCCTCCACGCTCCCGACGTCCTCGTCCAGGCAGCTGCTCGCCACCATCCCCACCGACCGTCGATACAGTGCGCAGAGCGGCTGATCGTTCCCCCCGTGAACCGGTATCACGGCCTCGGGCCGCGAGACGCCCTTCGAACCGGATCGCGGATCGACGTGATTTCGAAGCAGACGGGGAAGGCGGGGGGTAAGAAAGGGCAAATCACAGGCCGCGACAAAACACCAGGTGGCCACGGCCTCCTCCATCCCGGCCTCGATTCCCGCCAGCGGCCCCCGTCCGGGCCGCCGGTCCGGGACCATCTTCAGCCAGCGGTTCGGACCTTTGACGGGCCGTGGATTTTTTTCCACGTCCCACCCGGCCCGACGCAGGGGACGACGAAAATCGGTGGAATCGTTGGTGACCAGAACACGACGGTCAAACATCGGGTCCCCGGCCACGGACAGAACCCGCTCGAGCAGAGTTCGGCCGGCCACGTCCACGAACGCCTTGTCCCGCCCCAGGCGGCGACTCGAACCCCCCGCCAGCAGAATGAAATCGAGGTGCTCGCCGAATTCCTCGGGCTCTTCCCCGGCCGGACTCACTTCGGCGACTCACCCCCGGGGACCGGGGCCCGGTCCTTCGAATCGGCGAACCGACGGCACAGGTCGCGGGTCGCGTCGATCAGTTGGGCCACCTCGTCCTCCGTGGTGAAAAAGCCGGGACTGGCTCGAATCGCACCGGTGGGTTCCCGACCCAGCGTGCCCAGCCACCGATGGGCCCAGGGTGCGCAATGAAGGCCGGCCCGAAGCGCGATGTCAAAGTGACGGTCGTAGAAGTAGGCCGCCTGAACGGGATCGACCCCGGCCAGGTTAAACAGCACCGCGGACGTGGCGGGCGCGGAGCTTTCCCCCGGCATCGGGTTGTACAGCTGCACCTCCGGGATTTCGCTGAACGCCCGTACGATCCGTCGGACCAGCTCCCGCTCGTGCTCCCGTATGGTCTCAAGACCGGTCTCACGCACGAACCGGATCCCCGAACCCAGGGACACCAGCCCCGGGGTGTTGGCGGTTCCGGGCTCGTGGCGATCCGGCATCGACCGGGGCATCACGGGCCGGTGGGACTCCGAGCCGGTGCCGCCACTGACCAGCGGCGGGAAGGAGCAACCGGAACGGACGTACAATCCCCCGGTGCCCTGGAGTCCGAACAGGGACTTGTGACCGCTGAAGGCGAGCAAATCCAGGTCCCACTCGGAGACCGGAAGCGGAAGCACGCCGGCGCTCTGGGCCGCGTCGACCAGCACTCTCGTGTCGTTTCCCCCTCGGGCGCGCACCCGCCTCACAATTCGCTGTACCGGCTGGACGGTACCGATCAGGTTGGAGGCGTGCGTGAGCGCGACCAACCGGGTCCGATCCGTCAGCGCCTCCTCCACCGACGCCGGATCGATCCGTCCGTCCGGTTCCGGTCGCACCACCGTGAACCGAACGTCCCTGCGTCGCCCAAGTTCGTGGAGGGGGCGAAGCACCGAATTGTGGTCGAGCACCGACGTCACCACGTGATCCCCTTCCCTCAGGATGCCCCACAATGCCATGTTGATGGCCTGGGTGGCCGAGGAGGTAAGCACGACCCGGGAGGAATCATTCACCCCGAGCAGATCGGCCGCCCCCTCCCGGCAACGTTTCACGGCCCGCCGGGCCTCCAGGGACGCCCGGTGGTTGGAGCGCCCCGGGTTCGCTCCGTTGGTTCGTATCCACTCGACGGTTCGCTCAATCACCGGCTCGGGCTTGGGCCAGGAGGAGGCCGCGTTATCCAAGTAGATCATCTGTGGGGAGACCCGGCGGAGGCGTCCCGCCGCACGTCCTCGAATCGCTCGGGGTGGGTGTACAGGTTGGCGGTGCCGTCCCGAAGAAACCCCACCGTGGTCAGACCGAGGTCGTCGGCCATCCGAAGCCCCAATTCGGTGGGGGCACAGGAGGAAAGAATAACCGGACACCCCATCTTGGACACCTTGAGGATAATCTCGGAGGAGAGTCGACCGCTGAACACGATCAGCCGTCGGGTGAGGTCCAGGTCCTCGGACAGGGCGTGACCGTACAGTTTGTCCAGGGTGTTGTGTCGTCCGATGTCGGTTCGAACCACGTCCAGCCCCTTCAGGGTCGCCAGTCCGGCGTTGTGAACCCCGCCCGTCCGCTGGTGGAGCGAGGAGGCCCCCTGGAGCCGATCCATCAACCGGAACCCGTCCTCCACCGAGAGGGAGTAATCCACGTCGACCACCCGGGCGGTTCGAGCGTCGTTGGCGAAGTAAAAACCGGTCCGACTTTTCCCACAGCAGGACCCGACGTACCGGGTGGCAAACATGGCCCGGGCCATGGAGTCCTCCTGGTCGGGGGCCTCGACGTGGGCGTGACCCTCCTCGCGATCGACGAACACCCGGGCCGGGGAGCCGGAACGATCCAGCACCCCCTCGGCGGTGAGAAACCCTCGAACCAGTTCCTCCAGGTTCGTCGGGGTGCACACCAGCGTGGCCATCTCACGCTCGTTCACGAAAAGGGTGAGCGGGTATTCCCCGGCCACGTCGTCCCGGGAGGCTTCGACCACGCCCTCCTGGCGGGAGACGTGAATGGCGTTCACGGAGGCCTGCCGGGTACCGTGGCCTCCGTCGTCGGACGGACTCACGGACGAACCCCTCCGATCGAGACGAAGGGGTGAAGCCCGCCAAACCCGAGCGGTTTCGAGTGCTCCATGGAGTCACACTCTCGGTGGAAAGTTCAGGAACGGATGTCGTGCAAAATATATCATGCGGCCGATTTGACCGTCCACGAATCCACGACAGCGACCGCCCCGGCGAACACCGGACCCGGCCTCGTCGGTTGACTTCCGGAAAATTTCATTCCTTTTTGCTTGAGACAATCCAGTAGTACGGTAGTATCGAGAGCACCGGATCAAATCATCCCGGTCTCGGCGAGGTGATTCGGAGTTCATGACGATCCGAGCTCGTGTCCGCACGGCTTTCGACGGCTCAAGGTTCCCCCCCGTGGCGTCGTCGCCGCCCCTCCGGTCTGCACCGTGGAGCTTCCCCCTTCGGTACTCCCGTTTTTTTCCGTGGTATCTTCGGTCCGTGCAATCCTCCCCGTTCCCCTTCGACGGCTTCCTCGAACCGATTCGGCGGTCCCTGAGCGCGTCGAT
>CAZEBV010000122.1:1906-3011 GCA_964510695.1 uncultured bacterium | reverse complement strand
CGGGCCGGGAGACCGCCGGGAAGGGAGCGCGTCGATCCCCACTCGGCGAACCGGGCTCCGTGATGACCGAACACCCTGGCCGGGGAGGCATCGATAGACGGCTTCATCCCTGATGGTTTAGCGCCCGAGCCGCGTCCCGGTGACCCGGGTCCGGGTTTCCGGCGGTTTTCGGCTCCGAGAGGTCCTTCTGAGATCCCATAGGGAGGTTGTGTAATGGAAATCGAACTGACGGTAAACGGCGAGCGGCATCAGCTCGACGTCGAACCACGGAAGCTCCTCGTCCACGCTCTTCGTGACGATCTGGGTTACACCGGCGTGAACGTGGGGTGCGAAACCAGTCTCTGCGGCGCGTGCACCATTCTCGTGGACGGGGACGCCGTCAAATCTTGCACCGTGCTCGCCGTGCAGGCCGACGGCTCCCACATCACCACCGTGGAGGGACTGGCCGAGGACGGGAAATACCACCCGATCCAGGAAAGCTTTCACGACGAACACGGACTCCAGTGCGGGTATTGCACCCCGGGAATGATGATGAGCGCGGCCTACTTCCTCGAACGGAATCCGGAACCCGAACGGGAGGACATTCGCGAGGCCCTGGAGGGAAACATCTGCCGGTGCACGGGCTACCAGAACATCGTCGACGCCGTGGAATCCGCGGCCGAAGAGATGCGGGCCGGAGCCTAGGGGGAAAACGGTGGCCGTGGGAATCCCGGTTGCTCGAATCCGCGTCGTTCAACCGCGAAGAATTCGTTGTGACATCAAAGGAGGGCGATGAAACATGAGTGAGTCAGAGCAGGCTGAGAAACTCTTCGGTACCCCGGTAAAACGCCGCGAGGACCATCAGATGATCACCGGGGACGTGGAATACCTGGACGACGTACAGCTCCCCGGCATGCTTCACGTCGCCATTCTGCGCAGTCCCCACGCCCACGCCCGGATCGACGGCATCGACACCTCGAAAGCGGAAGATCTGCCCGGCGTGGTGGACGTGTTCACGGGGGAGGACTTCGCCGACGTCAATCCGCTCCCCTGCGCCTGGCAGGCCGGGGGCGTCGAAAACAACGTGAACACGCCCCGGTTGCTTGAGATCGACAAGGTGACCCAC
>CAZEBV010000122.1:0-1896 GCA_964510695.1 uncultured bacterium | reverse complement strand
GGGGACGGCATCGCTGTCGTGGTCGCGGAGGATCGATACACCGCCCAGGACGCCCTGGAACAGATCGACGTGGATTACGAGGAACTTCCCGTGGTGGTGGACGCGGAGGAAGCCACCCGACCGGACGCCCCTCAGATCCACGAAAACGCCGAGGACAACGTGTGCATGGACTGGCACTGCGGGGACGAGGAGGAGACCCGGAAGGCCCTGGACGAGGCCGACGTCGTGGCGAGCGAACGCCTTCGAAACCAGCGGCTGATCCCCAACTCCATCGAACCCCGGGGAGCCATCGGCCCGTACGAACCCGGGAAGGACAAATACACCGTCTGGATGACCTCGCAGGCTCCCCACGTGATGCGGCTTCTGATGTGCGCCTTCGTGTTCGAGATCCCCGAGAACAAGATGCGCACCATCGCCCCCCGGGTGGGAGGGGGGTTCGGCGTCAAGATCTTTCTGTACCCCGAATATCCTCTGGTCGCCGCGATCTCGGAGGAACTCGAACGGCCGGTCAAGTGGGTGGAGACCCGTTCCGAGAACTACGTCGCTTCCACGCACGGGCGTGACCACGTGACCGACATCGAAGTGGGGGCCCGTGAGGACGGGACCATTACCGCACTGAACGTGGACACCTTCGCCAACCTGGGAGGCGTGCTCTCCACCATTGCGCCGGGCATCCCCACCACTCTCTACGGCCGGATGCTCTCGGGGGTCTACGACATTCCCAACATCCACGGGCGCGTCCGTGGCGTGTACACCAACACCGCCATGGTCGACGCCTACCGGGGAGCCGGACGACCCGAGGCGACCTACACGGTGGAGCGGGCCGTGGATCTGGTGGCCCGGGAGCTGAACATGGACCCGGCCGAGGTTCGGCGGGTGAACTTCATCCCCGACGACCAGTTCCCGCACGCCGTGGATATCCTTAACGGTCTGGAATACGACAGCGGCAACTACGTGGAACCCCTGGACAAAGCCCTGGAAGCGGTGGATTACGACGCCTTCCGCGAAAAGCAAAAAGAAGCCCGCGGGGAGGGCCGCTACCTGGGTCTTGGCCTTTCCACCTACGTGGAGATCTGCGGCGTGGCCCCCTCGGACTGGATCGGCGCGGAGGGGGAAGGATGGGGCGCCGGGCTCTGGGAGAGCGCCAACGTCCGTGTTCACCTGACCGGGAAAACCGTGGTCACGTTGGGAACCCTCCCCCACGGACAGGGACACGAAACCTCCGCCGCCCAGGTCGTGGCCGACGAACTCGGCATTCCGTACGAGGACGTGGAGGTCGAACACGGCGACAGCCAGGGCACCCCCTTCGGGTACGGAACCTACGGAAGTCGAAGCGCCGCCGTGGGACTGGTGGCGGTCCACAACAGCCTCCAGCGAATCAAGGAGAAAGCTCGTAAAATCGGGGCCCACATGCTCGAAGCCGAACCGGAGGACGTGGTCTACGAGGACGGGGAAGTGCACGTGAAGGGAGCCCCGGACCAGTCGACCACCATCCAGGACATCGCCGGCGCCGCCGCGGTCGCGTACGATCTTCCCGACGGCATGGAGCCCTTCCTGGACGACACCGCCTACTACGATCCCCCCAACTGCACCTTTCCCTTCGGGGCCCACGTCTGCATGGTGGAGGTCGACCCCGACACCGGCGAAATCGACCTGCGGCGGTACGTGGCCGTGGACGACGTGGGACGGGTGATCAACCCCATGATCGTCGACGGCCAGGTGCACGGCGGCATTGCTCAGGGCGTGGGACAGGCCATGTGGGAGGGGGCTCAGTACGATGAAAACGGACAGCTCACCACCGGTTCGATGATGGATTACGCCCTGCCCAAGGCGCACAACCTGCCCGATTACGAGACCGACCGTACCGTCACGCCCAGTCCCGTGAATCCACTGGGG
>CAZEBV010000121.1:0-7023 GCA_964510695.1 uncultured bacterium | reverse complement strand
GCCGCCCACAGGCCTCCGAAGGCCCCCACCCCGGCCAGGGGAAGCGTCATCAGGATGACGAAGGGCGTAAGGAAGGATTCGTACTGCCCCGCCAGCACCAGGTAGATGAAGACCACGGAGAACACCAGGGCCATGGTCAGGTAGTAGAAGGACTCCCGGAAGCGCTCCGCCTGTCCGGTCACGTCCACCTCGAAGTCCCCGGGCAGGGTCTCCGCGAGGCGGCGTTCGACCTTGTTGAGGGCGGTCCCAAGGGCCACGCCGGGGGGGAGCTGGGCGCTGATGGTGGCGGATCGTCCCCGGTTGTAGTGGTGGATCTCGCTGGGCCCGATCGTCTCCTTGAGTTCGACCAAGTTCGACAGGGAGATCATCCGTCCCTCCCGGTTGCGCGTGTAGAGCTGGAGGATGGTCGAGGGGACGTTCTCCTTTCGGTTGATCTCGGTCAGGACGTCGTACCGTTCGCCCCCCCGGTCGATGTTGCCGATGTCGGGCTCGCCGAACACGAACCGAAGGGAGCGCGAAATTTCGGCCACGCTGACCCCCATCTGGGAGGCCTTGTCGCGCCGGATTCGCACGTCGACCTGGGGTTTGTTCAGCTTCATGTTGGTGTTGACGCCGGTGTATTCTTCCTGGCCGCGCATCCAGTTCATGATTTCGCGCTGCTGCTTCGCCAGCGCTTCGAGTTCCGGGTGGGCTAGGACGATCTCCAGGGGGGACTGCTGGCCGCCCGGACCGGCCTGGGCGATGACGAATCCCCTCACGCCGGGGATCGAGCGCAGCTCCTTCCGGACGGCCTCCTGGACGGCCTGCTGGGACCGGCTTCGCTCGTCCACGGGCACCATGTCGACGAAGGCGATGCCCTCGTTGACCTGACCCGGCCCGGCCCGGGAGAGGCCCAGCCCCAGGAAGAAACTGCGGACCTCCGGCAGGTCCTTCAGGATTGCCTCGATTTTGCGGGCGTAGCGGTCCGTGTAGGCCAGCGTGGAGCCTTCGGTGGTCTCGAAGGAGACGATGAACTGCTCGCGGTCGATCGGCGGGGTCATCTCGCTGTCGAGGTCGCTCAGCAGACCCAGGGCCACCAGCAGGGAGGCGGCGGCCACCCCGACCGTGACCCAGGGGTGATCCAGCGCCGCGCGAAGCAGTCGCCCGTAGGCGGCTTTCAGGCGGCTGAATCCCGCCTGGAACCGCTCCACCGGCCAGGCCGGATCCTCCGGGGGAGGTCGTCCCCAGCGGGCGATCAGCATCGGGGTCAGGGTCAGGGCCACGAAGGTGGAGGCGAAGACCGTTACGGCCACCGTGAGACCGAACTCTAGGAAGAACCGGCCGATCATTCCGGGCATCAGGGCCACCGGGATGAAGACCGCGCCCAGCGACAGGGAGTTGGCGATGGCGGCGAACGCAATCTCGGTGGTGCCGGTGCGGGCGGCGGGACGCGGCTCGGCCCCCGCCTCGAGGTGGCGAAAGCAGCTTTCCAGCACCACCACGGCGTCGTCCACCACGATGCCGATCACCAGGATGAACCCCAGCATGGAAAGCATGTTGAGGCTGAAGCCCATCCAGTTGATCAGGGCCGTCCCGGTGAGCAGCGAACTGGGGATGGCCAGGCCCGCGATCAGGGTGCCGGACAGCTCCCCCAGAAAGAAGTAAATGACGATCACGACCATCACGGTCGCCAGAAGGATGGTGAAAAGCAGGTCGTTGATCTGCTGACGGGGGAACTTGGAGGAATCCGAGTTGATCCGGTACTGGACCCCCGGCGGCAGCGTTTCCTCGATCTCGGTCAGGCGTTTCTTGATCCGGTCGGCCAGCGCGACCATGTTGACGTCGGCCTGTTTGACGACCCCGAGTCCGACGGCCGGTTCGCCCATGAAGCGGCCCGCCTGGCGCTCGTTTTCCACCCCGTCCACGGCCCGTCCCACGTCCTCGAGGCGGACCGTGGCGTCCCCGCGGGACGCCACCACGATCCGGTTGAAGGGTTCGGCCGACGTGAACTGCCCGCGGGTCTTGACCAGAAACTCCCGGGTCCGGCTCTCGATTCGGCCGGAGGGGATGTCGACGTTGTTGGCCCGGATCGCGTCGACCACGTCCCGCACGGTGAGCCGGTGGGCGGCCAGCCGCTGGGGGTCCAGCTGAATCCGCACGGCGTAGCGGCGTTCCCCGCCGACCAGGATCTGTCCCACCCCGGCCAGCCGTTCGAGCCGTTCCTTGATGCGGTTCTCCGCCAGCCGGGTCAGGCGAACTTTGTCCCACCGTTCGTTGCCGGTGACGGCGATCCACATGATGGCCTGGGCGTCCGGGTCGATCTTCTGCACGATGGGGGACTCGACGTCGTCGGGCATCTCGGGAAGGGCCCGATCCACGCCGGCCCGCACGTCCTGGGCGGCCAGGTTGATGTCGCGGAAGAGGTCGAACTCGACCGTCACCTGACCCACCTGCTCCCGGCTGGTCGAGGTGATCTTGTCCACGCCCTCGATCGTGTTGAGGTTCTCCTCGAGGGGCTCGACCACCTCGGTTTCGATGACCTCGGGGTCGGCCCCCGGAAGCACCACGCTGACGTTGACGACGGGGAAGTCGACGTCGGGGAACTCCCGCACCGGCATGTTCATGTAGCCGTAGACGCCGAAGATGGTGACGACCAGAAAGATCACCGCCGTGAGGACCGGCCGCTCGATGCAGAGGTTCCAGATCACGGCGCCGTGTCCCCGTTTCCCGACCCGTCCTCGAGAACGTGGACGACCTCGCCGTCCGACAGGTCGAGGTGTCCCCGCCGCACCACGATTTCCTCGGCCCGGACTCCCTCGGTGATTTCGACGAGCCCCGGCTGTCGGAGCCCGATCGTCACGTCACGTCGATCGGCCTCCATGGAGGCCGGATCCACCACGAAGAGGGCGAACCCCTCCTGCATGGGAACCAGGGCCTCCTCGGGCACGACCACGGCGTCCGGCCGTTCGTCCACCACGACCTCCACCGAGGCGAAATTGCCGGGGCGCAGCCGATTCTCCGGGTTGGGAACCCTGGCCTGCACGAGGAGGTCACGGGAGGCGGGTCGAACTTCCGGGCTGACAAAGCTCACCCGGCCCGAGAAGGTGTCCTCCGGGAAGGCGTCCACGGAGACCCGCACGGGCTGACCGGGCTGAAGCGACCCGGCGTACCGTTCGGAGACGGTGAAGGAGACCTTCAGGTTCCCGGTGCGCACCAGGGTTACCAGCGGGGTTCCCGCCGAGACCACCTCGCCGGTGTCGACGCGTCGATCCCCCACCACCCCCGTGAAGGGGGCCGAAAGACGGGTGTCCTCGAGTTGCTCCCGGATCCCGGCCACCTCGGCCTCCAGCCGTTCCACCCGGGCCCGTGCCGCCTCGAAGGACGTTCGGGCCTGGTCGCGTGCCTCCACCGACACGAGGTCCTGGTCGTACAGTTCCTTTCGCCGGCGGTAGGTCTGCCGCGCGTTCTCCAGCTGGGCCCGGGCTTCGTTCAGGGCCGCCCGTCGGGCCTGGAGCCGATGGCGGGCCTTCTCGTCCTGGAGGGTAAACAGAAGGTCTCCCTTTCGGATTTCGCTTCCCTCCCGGAAATGAATCCCCGCCACTTTCCCGGACACCTCCGGTTTAATCCCCACCCGCTCCAGGGCCTCCAGAGAACCGATCCCCTCGACGGTTTCCTGCAGGGTCGTGCGGCGGGCCCGCACCGTATCCACGGGTACGCCCTGAACGTCGTCGGTGTTCTGTTCGTCCCCGCAGGCGGTGGTGCCCAGCGCGAGAATCAGCACGAGTGTCGTCAGAAGGATACGTCGCATGGGGGACATCATCCGCTTCTCCGGGAGAGTCGATCCTGCTGGAATTCGCCGGTGGCCAGCCGGAGCTGAAGAACCTGAAGCTGCTGGTTCACGACGGCGGCGGCCAGACGGCTGCGGGCCTCACTCAGGGTCGTGAAGGCATCCACCACGTCCACCGAGGAGGCCACGCCCTGTTCGAACCCGGCCGTGACCTGCCGGTAGTTGGAGCGGGCGAAGGCCACCTGATCCCGGAGGGTATCCACCAGTTTGCGCTGGCTCTGGACGTCCAGGTGAGCGCTTTTCACCTGGACGCGCACCTCCCGGCGGGTCCGCTCCAGGCGGGATCGGGCCTGCCGGAGCCGGGCCCGGGCCTGCTTGAGCTGGGCGTCCTCCCGGAACCCGGAGAACAGGGGAAAACTGGCCTGGAGGGTCACGCGCCAGTCCTCGTCGGTGCCGTGGAACCGTTCGTTCTCGGGGAACCACTCGTAGGTGCCGGCCAGGTTGAGACGGGGGTAGTAATCTCCCGCCTCGAGGAGTCGGTTGGAACGGGCCGCCCGCAGCTCCTCGCGCGCCTTAGTCAGGTCCCGGCGGTTTTCCATCGCCCGTCGGATGTATTCTTCCCGGGGAGCCTCCGGGATGGTGGGAGCGGGCCGTTCGGCGGGCGACGCCGGGAGCCGGTCCAGACCGAGTTCCAGAGCCAGGCGTTCCCGGCGAACGTTGCGCTGGTTGCGGGCCTGTTCGAGCTGTTCCTCCGCCCGGGCCACCTGCACCTGGGCCCGAAGCACGACCGTCTCGGTCGCCTCCCCGACCTCCAGGCGGCCCCGGGCGAGGTCCAGCTGCCGCCGGGCCCGGGTCAGGTCCCCGCGGGCGATGTTCAGGTTGCGCCGTGCCAGAAGCACCCCGTAGTACCGGCGGGCGACCTGGAAGAGAATTTCCTGCCGCCGTCGGAAATGCCCGTGCCGGGCGGCCTCCTGCTGCCGCTGCCGAACGTTCCAGCCGTGCCAGCTTTTGCCGCCCCGGTACAGCGGCTGCACGAGGTCGGCGGAATAGTTGAACTCCTCCGTGGGGAAGGGGGCCCCGAACTGCGTGACTTCCTTCTGCTCGAAATACTGCGCGGAGAGGGACAGCTCGGGCAGTAGTTCCGAACGGGCGACGCGGGTGTTCTGCCGGGCGGCCCGCACGTCCTCCCGGGAGGCCCGCACGTCCTGGTTGTGCTCCAGGGCCAGCCGGAACGCCCGTTCGAGCGTCAGGCTGTCCCCCGCCGGGGCGGTATCCGGGGTCCGGACGGGCGCGGTGTTCCGTCCCCGGGCCGTTCCCACCGCGAGCATCCACAGCCCCAGCAGCACCAGAACGCCCGTCATCGCCCGGCGGCCGACCCTCATCCCGAACCCTCCGCGGCGGGCCGGGAGGACTCGGCCTTCGCCCGTACTCCGCGGAGGAAGACCTCCATCATGAGTTTCACGGACGGTTCCCGGGGGAGGGGACGGTCGAAGACGATGGCCCCCCGCAGGACGGACCAGATGTAGGAGTGGAAGAGGAACCCCAGGCGCTCCGGGTCCTCCTCCCGGAAGCGCCCCTCCCGGATGCCCCGTCGGAACACGTCGCCGAAGAGGGTCTGGAACCGTTCCCACTCCACCAGCAGTTCCTCCTGAACCGTTCCCGTCATTTCCAGTCCCTCGTTGACGATGATCTCGATCAGGTCTCCCGACTGGGCGTAGAGGTCGAAGTGGACCCGTAGCAGGCGTTCCAGCGTGCGTTCGGGGTCCTTCTCCTCCTCGAGGACCGCCTCGATGCGTTCCCGGAGATCCTCGGTGCCCCGTCTCACGATGGCCCCGAACAGCTGGGCCTTGTTGCCGAAACGGCGATAGACGGTTCCCTTGCCGACCCCGGCCCGGTCGGCGACGTCGGAGACCACCGTGTCGTGGAACCCCCGCCGGGCGAACTCGTGCTGGGCCGCGTCGAGGATGGCGTCGTCGGACACACGGGGACTCACGGGAGGGCCTCCTGAACTGACGGACTGGTCCGTCCGGTCCAAAAGAGTACGTTAGCCGGGTTTTGTGTCAACGTCCGCCCGGTTTCGGATTGGCTTTGGCTAAGATAATGTGGTCCTACAAACATTGTTTGGTGCGACTAACTTACGGGGTCCGGGAGGATGTTTCGCCGTGCTGGACGGTCTGTCGCTGTTCTGGATGGGCGTTCTGGCCAGCCTGGCCGCCGGGGCGGCGACGGGCGTGGGCGCCCTTCCGGCTCTGGTGACCCGGGGACATTCCCCCCGCGTGATGAACGCCTCCCTGGGGCTGGCCGCCGGGGTGATGCTGGCGGCCACTTCGTTCAGCCTGGTGCTGCCGGCCATCGAAGCCGGCGGCGGCGGGGTTCGGGGCGCTTCGGTCGCGCTGGCGGGCGTGCTTCTGGGGGGCTTCGTGCTGGATTTGATGGACCGTTACCTGCCGGAGACCAACCTCTCGCGGGGTCCGGACGTCCGCTCCGAGCCCGGCGTGACCCGCCACCACATGATGGTGCTGTTCATCGTCTCGATCACACTTCACAACGTTCCGGAGGGGCTGGCCGTCGGCGTGGCCTTCGGGGGCGGGGAGGCCTCCAGCGGCCTGACCCTGGCCCTCGCGATCGGGCTTCAGAACCTGCCGGAGGGGCTCGCCGTGGCCCTGCCCATGGTTCAGCACGGGTACAACCGCTGGCTCTCGGTGGGGGTGGCGCTGGCCACCGGGCTGGTGGAACCGGTGGGGGCCCTGTTTGGTATGATGGTGCTGGGAATCGGGCAGTGGATGCTGCCCTGGGGTCTGGCCTTTGCCGCCGGGGCCATGCTTTTCGTGATCGCCTACGAGGTGATCCCGGAGACCCAGCGGGTCGAACGGTCCTCCATACCCGTGCACGGCGTCGTACTCGGATTCGTGGTGATGATGTTCCTGGACACGTTCATGGGATGAGCCGCCTGCTGAATCAGCTGCGCACCCGAGGGTCCCCGGGAGCGAGCCGACCGTGCCCACCCACAGCGTCGAGGACTACCTGGAGCGGATGTACAACCTCATCAACGAGAAGGGTTACGCCCGGGTCAGCGACATCGCCGACGCCCTCGAGATTCAGCCCCCCTCCGTCACGCACATGCTTCAGCGCCTGGACGAGGAGGGGTACGTCGAGTACGAGAAGTACCGCGGTGTTACGCTCACCGAGAAGGGCGAGGCGGTCGGCCGGGACATCGCCGAACGGCACCGGGACCTGACGACCCTGCTCGAGCTGCT